>JBASZP010000287.1:0-1812 GCA_049660965.1 Daejeonella sp.
GCATAGAGTGTATCAAATGCGAGGGATGATTTACCTGAACCGGACATGCCGGTTATAACCACTAATTTATTTTTTGGAATTGCTACATCAATATTTTTTAAATTATGAACTCTTGCGCCTTTAATAAGAATGTATTTTTGAGGATTTTTTTCCGTTTCTTTATTCATGAATTAATGGGGAAATTTGCAATTATGTGATTTCAACAATATTTTTGCTAAAACTAAATGCACAAAAATACGGCTATAACAAGCCAATTTACGCGTTTGTTTAAATTATTTTTGCAAATTGACAAAATTATTATTTCATTTGAATTTTAAAAATCATATTATTACAAAAAAATAGGAGAAAAAAATATAGGATAAACTCTACTTCAAACAATTTTTTGATACTTAATTAAAGATAATTTAAAGTAGGATTCTATGAAACTTCACTCTAAGACTGATCAATACCTTGTTCATCACTACATAAACGGACAGGAGGCGTGCCTTGAAGAACTTATAGGCAGGCATAAAAACAAAATTTACACCTCAATTTATTTACTGGTAAAAGATTCTTACCTGGCGGAGGACCTGTTTCAGGATACGTTTATAAAGGTTATTAAAAATCTGAGGGAGAAAAAGTATAATGAAGAAGGTAAATTTTTGCCCTGGGTAATCCGGATTGCACATAATTTGGTTATTGATCATTTCCGGAAAGAAAAACGCACCCCTCTTATTACCAATATTGATGGTTTTGATATTTTTGATGTTTTAAAGTTTCATGATGAAAGTATTGAAGATCGTATGATACGTGAACAAACTTCTCAGGATTTAAAAGCCTTAATACACCTCCTCCCATCTGAACAAAAGGAAGTTTTAATTATGCGCCATTATGCCGACTTAAGTTTTAAAGAAATAGCCCAAATTACTGATGTAAGTATTAATACCGCTTTAGGGCGAATGCGATATGCTTTAAGTAATTTAAGAAAGATGATTACAGCTAAAGAATTAAGCTTAAAAAACTCCTGATTATTTTTTTATAATTTATTTTTAAACACACAAAATATTGAGATTGAAACTGCGTTTTTGAAATAGTACACTAAAAACAAAACACACAGTTTATGCTAAAAATCTCTACTCAAACCTCAAGTTCGTTAGAAAACGAAACATCGCAAAAAAGCTTTGCCCTTAATGACGAAGAGCAATTTTTCTACAATTCTATTAAAGATGATCTGAACAGGATTATAAAAGAACCCTGCCCAGATACAGTTAATAAGATTTTAAATTTCTCAAAATCATTATAATATGATCTTATAATCCTGATAAGAGTTTAATTAAGCTCTTATCAGGATTTATTCTTTTAATTTCCTTCTTTCAGAATAATATGCCTATCTGAGAATAGCGCAATATTTTTATAAAGAATTAAAATGCATTTACTTTCTGTAACATTTTAGCTAATTAGTCTTTTAAAAAACTGTTAATATCCTTTTTAGTTATATATTTAAAATTAATTTAATGTATAAAATGAATTTATTCAACCGGTTAATCAGTATAACAGCATTTGCTGTAATTCCCTTTTTTGTAGTTGCACAAACTAAAGATCAGCCAAAACCTAACTGGCAAAATTTAGATTTGAAAACAGATGGTGTATTTGGTATAAGTACAGAAAAAGCTTATCAGGAATTACTGAAAGGCAAAACCTCTAAACCCGTAATTGTAGCTGTGCTTGATGGTGGTGTGGATGAAGAGCATGAAGATTTGGCAAAGGTAATGTGGGTAAATCCAAAAGAAATAGCCGGAAATGGAAAAGACGATGATAATAACGGTTATGCGG
>JBASZP010000288.1:0-4092 GCA_049660965.1 Daejeonella sp.
AAATGTAGCAAAGATTACTTATTTAAGCAAATACTTAAATACAAAGACATCAGCAACGTTACAAGATGGTTTTGAAGTGTCGCAAAAAATGTCCGATTGAGTTAACGGGAAGTGTCCTACAGGGTTGCAGCTAACGTTCAAGGCTTTGTGCAGGTTGGGGCTTTCGAGTTCCGTCTGCTTGATTACGTCAGCCAAATTTATAGGGTTAAGTTGATGATTTGTTGTTTTGACGAAAAGCGTTCTGTCGAGCTAGGACTGAAGTAAAATTGAAATACAAAAGTTGAATTGCGTTCCGTCTGCCCAACTTGCACAAAACCTCTTGTTATGTGCCGTATTTTTTTGTGTCATTAAAGTATTTTTCAATTTCACTTATTGCATTGTCAAGACCATTTTCTTCCCTGATTTGTTGTCCAACTATTGAAACTTTATTTTCTATTTCCTTTGCTTGAACTTTTTGAATAGCTGAAATTAGTTTGTCAGCCGATAAAGTTTTTACTGGTATATGAAAACCTAATTTCTTACGCTCAACTATTTTTCCCCAAGTTGGTTGGTCTGTATAAAACGAAACAATGATTACGGGTAAATTATGTCTTAACATTGTAGCCAAAGTTCCTGCACCACCGTGAAAAATACCAACTTTACATTGTGATAATATTGTTTCGTGATTTACATATTTTGTTATGAATAAATTGTCGTGTTTTGGTAAATTATCATATTGCGACCAACCTGTGCAAAATAAAATTCGTTCATTGGTTTTCTCTAAAATCTGTGTCAAGATTTTAGAAAACTTTTCTGTATTCCCAACTCCATTACTGCCGAAACCAATATAAATGGGTTTGTCGCCATTTGATAGCCAATCCGCAAGCTCGGTCGGTGTTTGGTCTAAAAAATGAGTTTCTCTTTTTTGTTTTGGGATATTTATAAACCCGGTTATTTTATGGTGGCTTTCCCAGTCTTTTGGTTGAGGAATTAATGACTGACTTAAACAGTACAAGTCCAATACTTTTTGTTTGTCAAGATTTGTTACTAAATTCTCTTTTAATTCAGGTAAACCAAGTTCTTTTCTATACTCGTTAGTATCCTGCTTGATAAATTTCCAAAAGAAACCTTGTGCAATTTTATAAGTAAATTTGTTATACCAAGCAAAATTGAAAAAGTCAAAATCACCCAATGGAAATTCAGTCGTTGGCACAACTGGTGGCATAAAATAAGTTAATGCTACTTTCTTATTCTGTTTTTCAGCAATAGCACTTACAATTGGAAGTGTCATTGAGTTTGCAATGATAAAATCAACTTTTGAAATCGCTTCATAATAGCTTTTTCTCAAAGGTTTTCTATTATCGTGAAGCACTTTGAAATAATACTTCATCAATTTAATTGAATTTTCTGTCTGCAATATGCTTTGTCCTTCGGTTGAGTTCATCATTGTTTCAGCATTTCCCCAAAGTGGCTGAAATGCAACTCCAAATCCTTCAACAAAATCTTTAAAATCTTCGGTTGCAGAAAGTGTTACCTTATGTCCTTTCTCCATAAGTCCAAGGGCCAATGCAACATATGGTTGTAAATCGCCTCTTGTTCCGTATGTAAATATTCCTATGTTCATTTAACTTCTTTGTACAGTTTTAATATTTCTTCAATCACTATGGTTGGATTTTTTATCCAAACCTTGTGGTCAGCATTTTTAGCAATTACAAAATTATGATTGCTCATTGTTCCAAATTCCTTACAGCAATTTATCCATTTTTCTTTTTCATTTTCCTTTACCATTGGTTGTATATTTTCTGCCATAATCATTGTTACAGGTGTTTTTGAATTTAAAAACTTGTCTTGCATAAATACTGCTGTATTTGAAAAGTTTTTTAAAACATAATACAAACCGGGTTTATATTGTTTAATCATTTGCCAATCTTCCTCTTTTATTGTTTGGATATATTCATCCGACCATTTTTTTGTAAAAAAGCAAGGTGTAGCAATGTCTATACAAACAACTCCTTTTACCTTTTTTAAATTCCGATGAGTAAATAAAGAAGCATAATAGCCACCAAAAGAATGGCAAACAATGAATGTTTTTTTAGAATAGCCTAATTTTTTTAAAGCTATTTCTAAGTCTTTTACTTCGTTTTGGAAACTGATTTTTGTCGTATCAATTTCACTTTTTCCTAAACCTGCTCTGTCATAAGTTATTATTGTGGCTTTTGTTTGCTTATGAATTTCGTTTGTTATTGATTGCCAAACAGCAGCATCATCACCATTTCCAGCTTCAAAAAGGATTGGTGTTCCTTTTCCTTTAATAATGTTAAAATGCAATTTGTGATTTCCAACATTTATTAATGTGTCAATTGTTTGAGCTTGCCCAAAATTGTAAGTTGTCAAGCAAAAAAGTAATAAAATAATTCTGTTCATTTTATCAAAGTATTATAGTTCATTTAGGTGTGTCGTAATATGGCACATAACGTTCAGGCATTGGCGATGTGGCGGCATTCTGTGTTCCGTCTGCCTGGTGCCGCTGCTAATTAAAGATACAAAAGCTCATTGTTTATTCTGCTGCTTGGCTTTATTCGTTAGCCGGAACTGCAGCTGAATAGCAAACAAAAAGCTGAGCATATATTCGTCGCCCCGCCATATTGCCAATGCATTGTTATGCGATGTTTTTCTTTTGTTCCATCTTAAGTCGAATAAACGACTTCATAAGTGGATTTTTGAACTTATATCTGTGTCTATTTTTTGCCCCCGAAATTCTAAAAATTTCTCCTCTTTCCTCTGAGCAAAATTTTCCGAGATGAAACACGAAATTATTAACCTTCATCTCCCTTCCTACCATCTTAGTCAAAATGTCTTCCAAGTCATTAGCCTGAAAATATCCATATTCGTCAGTTTGAACTAATGCAGCTGCATATAGAACTTCTTGATAAATATTTTGTTTCGTTGCTAATGTTGCAACTCTGTAGCTATTCCTAAGGCTTTCGTGAGAATTGTCAATAGTTTGTTGTATTGCCAAATTCAAATAATCTATTGTGATTTCTTTATTCTCATCCCATATTGCTGCAGTAGCTGCATAATAACAGAGTGAATGTGTAAAGTGTGGGTAGCCACTTGAAAGTTCAATAATTTTACTTTTCACTTCATCACTAAAAGTAATGCCAAGAGATTCCTCTCCTTTCTCAATGATTCCTTTTATCTCTTCACCTGTCATTGAGTAAAGATGGATTTGAGCTAAATTTCTTTCGATTGATTGATGTTCTTCTATTAAACTTGATACATCTTCAGCAACACCAACTATTAAAAAACTTGTTGATGGAATAGAATCGGAAACGGCCTTAAGCAAATCACTAAATAACTTCTGGTCAAATTTGCCTTTTTCAAGACGATCAAATTCGTCGATAATTATTATTAATGGCCCCGCCATTTCAAGGACCTTAAGAATGATATTATTATCAATTTGATCCTTTGAATATATATTGGAAAACAGAACACTTTCCTCTGTTTTTTCTACTTCTGCACCAAATCCGATTCTTTGCTTAGCAACTTCATAACTCATGGACAACTTTGAAAAAATATTGAAAAACAAAGACTCTAATGTATCATTTGAAGCACAACTGACTTTCACAATTTGTCGATCTGGATTCTCCATTAAAACTTTAACAACATTAGCGAAGGAGGTTTTGCCAACACCTCTATCACCATAAAGAATTGCCTGCTTTCCCTTTTGATTAATAATCCCTAGAATGGTCATTAATTCATTTGTCCTTCCAGAAAATAGTTCTTTTATTTCAATTGGATAAGCTGGTGTATAAATCTGTCCAACAAGTGCTAGCTTTTGTTTTTGTTCTTCAGTCATTTATTTTAATTAAGAGGTTGAATAAAATATCGCATAACGAGCAGGGCTTTGTGCAGGTTGGGCAATAGAATTCCGTCTGCCTGGAACCGCTGCTGATTGAAAATATAAAGTTGAAGTTAAGAACAAAAGTTCAGCGATGTACGTCCTGCCCGAACAAAAGCCAAACAGAATTACAAATGCTCATTGTTATTCCGTCTGCCCAACTTGCACAAAACCCCTTGTTAATTGCTGGCCAAAGTTAAAATGTTTCAAAA
>JBASZP010000289.1:0-1961 GCA_049660965.1 Daejeonella sp.
GATTAATGACCAGTGATAAAGTTTGCTGCTTTGAAATGATGGAAATAAACCCAACACTTGATAAAGAAAATTTAATGGCCGAAAACGCTTTTGAGATCTTGGTGCGTGCTACTAATTCATTAATTAACGACTAAAATAGAAAAATGAATTTTATTAATTCTAAGAATAAATGATAATAGAAAGTACACTACTCAATAATATTCAAAAAGCTATTCAACTGTTATATCAAACAGAACTCCCTATTGAACAAATTACGTTACAGGAAACCCGTAAAGAGTTTAAAGGCCAAATTACACTCGTTACTTTTCCAATTATTCGTTTTTCTAAAAAATCACCAGAACAAACCGGGGCAGAGATTGGGGATTATCTTAAAGAACATATCGCCGAAGTTCAATCCTTTAATGTGATTAAAGGGTTTTTAAACCTTATTATTTCAGATTCCTATTGGGTTGAACAACTTTGGAATACTATTTTAAAACCAAATTATGGCTTTTATCCGGCAAACGGCAAAAAGGTAATGGTTGAATATTCTTCGCCAAATACAAACAAACCTTTGCATTTAGGTCATGTACGCAATAATTTACTGGGTTATTCTGTTGCCGAAATTTTATCTGCTTACGGTTATGAAGTGATTAAAGTAAATCTGGTGAATGACCGCGGCATACATATTTGCAAATCTATGCTCGCCTGGCAGCTTTTTGGCAATAACGAAACACCAGATAATAGTGGTCTGAAAGGAGATCATTTAGTAGGAAAGTACTATGTGATTTTTGATCAGGAATATAAAAAGCAAATTGAACAGCTAAAAGCATCTGGGCAAACTGAAGGGGAAGCAAAGAAAAGTGCTCCCATTATTTGCCAGGCTCAGGAAATGTTATTAAAGTGGGAGCAGGGCGATAAAGCGGTTAAAGATTTGTGGAAAATGATGAATAACTGGGTTTATACCGGTTTCGCAGAAACTTATAAAAAATTAGGTGTTGATTTTAAAAAGTTCTATTACGAATCTGACACTTATTTATTAGGTAAAGATATTATTGATGAAGGCCTTAATAATGGTGTATTCTTTAAAAAAGAAGATGGCTCTGTATGGATTGACCTGACTGAAGATGGTTTAGATGAAAAATTGGTTTTACGTGCCGATGGAACTTCCGTTTACATTACCCAGGATTTAGGTACAGCACAACTTAAGTATGATGATTTTAAAATGGATGAGTCTATTTATGTAGTTGGTAACGAGCAGGACTATCATTTTAAAGTTCTCTTTCGTATTCTAAAAAAATTAGGCAAAACCTGGGCTAAAGGTTTACATCATCTTTCTTATGGAATGGTAGATCTGCCTTCGGGTAAAATGAAATCTCGGGAAGGAACTGTAGTTGATGCCGATGAATTGATTGATGAAATGGTTAATACCGCAAAACTAAGAACAGAAGAATTAGGGAAAGTAGAGGGTTTTTCTGAACAGGAAAAAGACAAATTATACGGGATGATCGGTATGGGCGCTTTAAAATACTTTTTGCTTAAAGTAGAACCTAAAAAGCGATTATTATTTGATCCAAATGAATCAATAGATTTTCAGGGACATACTGGGCCTTTTATTCAATACACACATGCCCGCATTTGCTCGGTTCTTGAAAAAGCAGAATATAAAGATCAATTATTATCTGATTATTCATCTGAATTATCTGATGTTGAACGAGATTTATTGGTAATTTTAAGCCAATATCCAGCTGTTATTGAAGCTTCCGCAAAAGAATATACTCCGGCACAACTTGCAAATTATGTGTTTGAACTGGCCAAACTTTACAATAAATTCTATCATGAAGAACCTATTCTTAAAGCAGAAAACATGCAAATTAAAAATTTCAGGCTGGATCTGTCTGCCGCTACAGCTTCTGTACTCAATAAAGGAATGAAGTTATTAGGAATTGAAGTTCCGGCGAGAATGTAATTAAAAAAGAGGC
>JBASZP010000290.1:0-2239 GCA_049660965.1 Daejeonella sp.
AAATTACACCGTCTTAGCCTTATTACCTTCTTATTCAGAACGCGAAGGATCATCCTTAATTTATATGGTTGATGCTTTTATCAGCAAAAGCGGAAATGAAAAAAGCGCTTATTTTTTATATAATCATCAGGAGTTATTTGATACACTTCAAGATCTCAAAAAATCTAAAACCCCTACCCTTCTTATTGGTGTTACGTATGCCCTGCTTGATTTTTTAGAAAACTATTCCTTACAATTTGCTGAACTAATTGTGATGGAAACAGGCGGGATGAAAGGCAAGCGCCGCGAAATGCTTAAAGAAGAATTGCACCAGATTTTATCTGATGGTTTTGGCGTGAAAAACATTCATTCAGAATACGGGATGACAGAATTACTTTCCCAGGCTTATTCCAAGGGTGAAGGCATATTTAATTGCCCACCCTGGATGCAAATCAGCATTCGTGATACTAACGATCCGCTTGATATCTTAAACCCCGGGCAAACCGGGGGAATTAATGTGATAGATCTGGCAAACATTAATTCATGTTCTTTTATTGCAACGCAGGATTTAGGCAGGGTTTATACTAATGGAAGTTTTGAAGTATTGGGCAGGTTTGATCATAGTGATATACGTGGTTGTAATTTGCTGCTGCAATAAAAAATTCATTAGGTTTACAGAGATTAAGAATTTATGGATTATCATTTACACACCCTTCCCAACCAAATACGCATTTTATACCAGCCCACACCTTCCAACATATCACATGCCTGTATGATTATTAATGCCGGTTCACGTGATGAAGATCTGGATAAAAGCGGACTCGCACATTTTATAGAACATTTATTATTTAAACGCACCGAAAAACGAAACACCAACCAGATATTAAACCGCCTGGAATTAATTGGCGCAGATTTAAACGCATATACTACAAAAGAATATACTTGTATCCATGCCTCATTTTTAAACCCGTATTTAGAACGCTCTCTTGATCTTTTTGAAGACCTGATCTTTCATTCCGTTTTTCCTGAAGATGAAATGCTGAAAGAGAAAGAGGTTATTTTAGATGAAATATCTTCTTACCAGGATCAGCCTGACGAAGCTATATATGATGATTTTGAAGGTTTACTTTTTGAAGATCATCCTTTAGGACAAAATATTCTGGGTACGCCAGATACCGTAAAAGCATTTAAACAAGAGGATATTTTTAAGTTTATCAGATCAAATTACCGTAATGATGAACTGATCTTAGGGATATGCGGTCAATATGATTTTAAAAAAGTTGTACAATTAGCAGAGAAAATATTCGGGAAAATTCCAATAAATAACCCGGTACGGAAACGGGAAATGATTAACCCTTATTCTGCAAAAAACCAGAGTTTTAAAAAACCTATCAATCAATCACATTGTGTATTAGGATGCCGGTCTTACTCCACACATGATGAACATAAAATCGGATTTTTATTACTCAATAATTTACTAGGCGGTACCGGGATGAGTTCACGCCTTAACCTGGAGATCAGGGAAAAATACGGCATTGCTTACACTATCGAATCTAATTACACACCAATGAGCGATACAGGTATCTTTTCCATTTATTTTGGTACAGATTCAGAAAAAACCGACAAAGCCTTAAAACTGATCTATAAAGAATTAAAAAAACTAAGGGAAAATTCTTTAGGAAGCTTGCAATTACACCAGGCTAAACAAAAATTTATCGGGCAGATCGCTTTAGGTGAAGAAAACCGTATGGGACGAATTATCTCCATGACTAAAAGTATACTTGATTATGGCAGAGTTGATTCACTGGAGGAAATTTTTGCAAAAATCAATGCTCTTACCGCTTCACAACTATTGGAAATCAGTAATCAAATGTTCGATCCGGCACAACTAAGCACACTTCTTTTTGAACCAAAGGAATTTTAAATTCAAAATATTATTTTTGCGGACATGAAATTCCCAATTATAGCTTACGGAGACCCTGTTCTAAGACGAAAAGCGGAGGATATACCTAAAGATTATCCTGAACTGAATACTTTAATCGCCAATATGTTCGAAACCATGTACGCCGCACATGGAGTAGGCGTAGCAGCGCCGCAAATAGGTTTATCCATCCGTTTATTTGTCATTGATGCAACTCCCTTTTCGGATGATAAAGAGGATTTGAAGAATTTTAAAAAGGTATTTATTAACGCTGAAATTTTAAAAGAGAGCGGTAATGCATGGGATTTTAATGAAGGTTGTTTAAGCATTCCGGATATT
>JBASZP010000291.1:0-1797 GCA_049660965.1 Daejeonella sp.
AGCAGAGGAATTGGCGGCGTAAGAATTTTGCCCGCAGATTACGCAGATGCCGCAGATGAAGAGACAATTTCTGCGAAACCTTTTTTGAATATTTTAGAACCATACGCTGTTAGCGTATGGTTTTTTATTACAAGAAATCTTCGCTTATATCTTCGCCGCCGTGTGGTTTTTAACCAACGGCGTATTTTGTTTTTAGGCTGATATGTTTTGTTGGTGCATAATTATCGAACGCCGCTGGTCGGAGACACAGGCGGCGGCGTGTAATGGTAGAGGCACTAGCTTGGAGCTAAAAGTAACATCAACAGCGGCAAAGCTGGGTAAATACGGAAATTGGGGGTGGGTGGATTGGGGAAAGATTTTGTTTGATGAAAACTTCGCTGCCGTGCTTTTTTATTTATTCGACCACTATTGACCGGATACACAGATAACAATCACTGTTGGTTGAGGTATTATAAGTTTCAACTTTTTTAACTACTCTATATTTTTCCTATTAAATTTAAACAGTGTTGAGGCTTGTCGATGTGGAGAGTTTATATTTTTATTTATCTCGTACGCAAGACCTGCAATGTTATCAGTGAGAATATCCCTTTGTAGAACATCGGGTCTTTCTGGCAAACCTACAACCTCTACTAAACCTAGTGATGCTCTATTGCATAGTTCTTTTAACAATGTTGCTTTGTAATACAAATCACCACCTTGCTCATTGGGCAATCTATCAAGAAGAACTTCAAGTTTTACAGGGTTTTCATTAATTTTTATCAACGTATGAAAACAGGTAACCAATGCTTCTGCATACCAACCAATAATTATTAAATCATCAATTAGTATTTCATATTCTGTAACCAGTGTTTCTTCAATTTTATAGTTCCCCATTTTTACTCTTGGTCGATTTTTTTTATTGAAACTTGATGGGGCGGGGATTTTGCCCATATAGGATTCCCAATATTTATAGCCTGTTTCTTTAATCATACTAATACTACTAACATTAAAGCCAAATAATAGTGTTGCTGAGTTCAATAACTCCTTTGCATGTTCAATGAATTTAGTTTTGTATTTAGCATTTGAAGATGCCCATTTTTTCAAACGAAGTTTATGTGTTTCTTTTGGATACTCACTACCTACTAAATCCAGTGCCTTTCTTTCTGTTAAAGCAAAAACCAATCCCATTGCTTTAATATCGTCTAGTTTTCCATCAAGTTGCTCACTTGGAGAAACATCAACCATAACAGCGTAATGTTTAATTAAATTATTGTGGTCCATCCTAAAGATTTTGCATGCTATATATAAATAGTTCGATTAATTTACACTGTAGATATAAATAAATTTTTTATATCACTGAATTGTTCTTTAGTTAATTTTATTAAATCCGATAACATAAAAGCCCAATAAAGAAATCCTGTACAAGAGTGCGACGCCACTGCAGCTCAACAGTATTACCAAAGCTGGTAACAAAAAAATCACTCCTCATCTCTCTTCACCACCAAACACCAATTATTCTCCTGCACCCAATACCCGTATTCGTAACAGAAAAAATAAGTGCGGCCATCTTTGGTGGTATATAAATGAGTGTGGTATTTAAAGGCAAAACCTTTTTCTATCAGTTTGTCTTTGCTAATGCTGGCAGTGGGTTTGGCTTCGGTTAACAGGCTTTCTAAAATGCGGCGGTTTTTGCCCAGGGCATTGTTTACATTGCGTACAAAATTGTTGGCAGCGCTTTTTAAATCGTTGTTGTGGGCGGCCCGACAGTAGTCGTCACAAAATTTTTTATCGCTGCGGCCCTTTAATGTTTTACCACAC
>JBASZP010000292.1:0-1543 GCA_049660965.1 Daejeonella sp.
GGTATACCCATTCGTTTACTTTCTTCCATAAAGAAAGATATTTTTTCACCATTATTCTGATTATTCAAAACTGCTGCCATGTATTCTGCAGGGTAATTTGCTTTTAAATAAGCTGTTTGGTATGCTACAAAAGCATAACAGGTAGAGTGTGATTTATTGAACGCATACTGTGCAAAAGCTTCCCAGTCGGTCCATATTTTTTCACAAACTTTTTGCTCATAACCTTTAGCCTGGCAACCTTCCATAAACTGTGATCTCATTTTATTGAGCACTTCAATTTGCTTTTTACCCATGGCCTTACGCAAAACATCAGCCTGACCTTTAGTAAACCCGGCCAGTTTCTGCGATAATAGCATCACCTGCTCCTGGTAAACTGTAATTCCGTAGGTTTCTTCCAGATATTCTTTCATATCCTCCAGATCGTAATTGACCAGTTCACGGCCATGCTTTCTTGATATAAATTGAGGGATATACTCCATTGGCCCCGGACGGTAAAGGGCGTTCATGGCAATCAGGTCTTCAAACTTATCAGGCTTTAACTCCCGTAAATACATTTGCATACCATCACTTTCAAACTGAAAAGTGCCATTGGTATCACCACGCTGGTAAAGCTCAAATGTTTTTTGATCGTCAAGCGGGATGTAGTCAATATCAATATCTATATCATAGTTTTGTTTAATAAGCTTTAAGGCATTTTTAATGATAGTTAAGGTTTTCAGGCCCAAAAAGTCCATTTTAATAACCCCGGCATCTTCAATTACACGGCCATCAAACTGGGTAACCAGCAGATCGGATTCTTTTGAAGTAGCTACCGGAATAATATTCGTTAGATCCTCCGGAGCGATAATAATACCCGCGGCATGTACGCCAACATTTCGTACAGAACCTTCCAGTATTAAGGCCTCTTTTAAAACTTTTGCCTGTATAGATTTACCTTCGGCCAGTATACTCCGGAGTTTTTTTACGTTCTCAAAATCTTCCGGATTTAATTCTCTTCTGATAGCATCGATGGGGGCCGTCATTACCTGCAGCAAATTTGTGCCCGGGCGGTCAGGGACTAATTTAGCCAGTAGGTTAGCGTCCGAAAGTGGCAAATCCAGTACACGGGCTACATCTTTTATGCTTGATTTGGCCGCCATTGATCCGTAAGTAATGATCTGGGCTACCTGGTTTTTTCCATACTTATCAACCACGTAATCTATTACTTTTTGCCGCCCTTCATCATCAAAATCTGTATCAATATCGGGCATTGATTTACGATCTGGATTTAAGAAACGCTCAAAAAGCAAATTATATTTAATAGGGTCTATATTGGTAATGCCAATACAATACGCCACTACAGAACCCGCCGCAGAACCACGACCCGGGCCAATAAATACGCCCATATTCCGCCCGGCACGAATAAAATCGGCCACAATTAAAAAATAACCTGCAAAACCCATGGTACGAACCGTGAAAAGCTCAAAATTCAGGCGCTCCTCAACCTCTGGCGAAATGTCTTTATATCGTTCTTTAGCGCCGGTAAAACTTAAGTGTTTTAAAT
>JBASZP010000293.1:0-8477 GCA_049660965.1 Daejeonella sp.
ATAGAATGTTCATCATTAAACAAAAATTCTGCTAAGGCTTTAGCTAATTCGGTTTTACCTACACCGGTTGTTCCCAAAAAAATAAAGGAACCAATGGGTTTGCGTTTATCCTGCAAACCCGCCCTTGAACGACGAATAGCATCTGACAAGGCCTCTATAGCTTCATTTTGCCCCGCTACACGTTTATGCAATTCTTCTTCCAGATGTAATAGTTTTTCGCGTTCGCTTTGCAACATTTTAGTAACAGGAATACCTGTCCAGCGGGAAACTACATCGGCAATATCTTCAGCTGTAACTTCCTCTTTCAGCATCCGGCTGTTTTTCTTTACTTCTTCAAGTTCTTTTCTCAGGCGTTCAACCTCATCTTGTGCTTGTTTAATCTTCCCATAGCGCAGCTCGGCCACTTTACCATAATCGCCGGCACGTTCAGCCTGATCAGCTTCTAATTTATAATTTTCAATTTCCTCTAATTTTGAATTGATCGCATCAACCAGGTTTTTTTCACTCTGCCATTTAGCACGTAATGAATCGCGTTCATTGGAAAGATTGGCAATTTCTTCGCTGAGTTCTTTCACTTTTTTCTCATCATTTTCACGTTTCAGGGCTTCGCGTTCAATTTCCAGCTGCATGATCTTACGTTCCAGTTCATCTACCGCTTCGGGAACAGAATCCATCTCCAGGCGTAACTTTGCAGCAGCTTCATCCATTAAATCAATAGCTTTATCAGGAAGAAAACGATCTGCAATATAGCGTTGTGATAATTCTACAGCAGAAATAATCGCTTCATCTCTAATGCGGACTTTATGGTGAGCTTCATACCGTTCTTTTAATCCCCTTAATATAGAAATGGCATCCTGTGTGTCCGGCTCATCGATCATTACTTTCTGGAAACGGCGTTCCAGCGCTTTATCTTTTTCAAAATATTTCTGGTATTCATTTAGTGTGGTTGCACCAATGGCACGTAGTTCTCCACGGGCTAAAGCAGGTTTCAAAATATTAGCAGCATCCATAGCCCCTTCACCGCCGCCAGCGCCTACCAGGGTATGTATCTCATCTATAAAAAGGATGATTTCCCCTTCGCTTTGTGTTACCTCTTTCACTACTGCCTTTAAGCGTTCTTCAAATTCACCTTTGTATTTTGCCCCGGCAATAAGGGCGCCCATATCCAGCGAGTAAACTGTTTTGCTTTTCAAACTTTCCGGAACATCCCCTTTAATAATACGGAAAGCGATACCTTCTGCAATGGCTGTTTTACCAACCCCTGGTTCTCCAACTAAAATAGGGTTGTTTTTGGTACGGCGGGAAAGAATTTGAATCACTCTTCTGATCTCTTCATCACGCCCGATAACCGGGTCTAATTTTCCTGTTTCGGCGTATTCATTTAAATTACGTGCATACTTATTTAATGCATTGTAAGTGGACTCTGCATTTTGGTCAGTAACGCGTTTATCACCCCTTAATTCAATAATTGCTTTTTTAAGGTCTTTTTCGTTAACTCCCGCATCTTTCAGCATCGAGCTGACCTTATCGCCAACCGCTAATAATCCTAACAAGATATGTTCAACAGAAACAAACTCATCTTTAAATTCTTTTAAATAAGACTGAGCTTTTTGCAAGGCAGTATTTGCGTCCCTTGACAGGTAAGCTTCAGTTCCGCTTACCTTAGGAAAACTCTCAATTTGAGCGTCTGTAACGGTTTGCAAACGATTGATGTTCACGTTCAGCTTTTTTAATAAAAAACTGATCACGTTTTCATCTACTGTTAACAGCGCTTTTAAGAGGTGTGCAGTTTCTATAGCTTGTTGCTGATTGCCTGCTGTTATTTCAGAAGCTTTTTGAATAGCTTCCTGTGCTTTTATGGTGAAGTTGTTTAAATTCATGGCACCTGCTATGCGTCAAAACAATTGCCAAATAAATTCAATTAGTATATAACTGAAATTTTGACAGTCAAATCTTTTAATTAACGGACTATATGACTGTTATTTTTTAAAATAATCAATAAAAGACAGTTGAACTTATAAAAAAAATACAGAATATTAACTAACAAAAGAAGTTTATAAATACAACTTCTAATACAGATTTTGATGATCTTAAAATCTTAGTTATACAGCAAGTACTTTTTACGCATCATTTTATATTGGGATAAACCCGGTTCCCAGCTTTCGCGGATCTCATTTTCAGTTTTACCTGCAATAATCTGCTCTTTTAGCTTAGTGGTTCCGGCCAGTTTATCTATATTCCCTATTTGTTTACTTTGCGTATAATCAAAAAACTTTTCCTTATAAGGGTAAGCCTTATATAATTCAATTAGCCAGCTTAAATTCAGCTTTCCAGTTTTTCTAATGTTATCAGTATTGTATTTTCTCAAATCCAGACCATAACATATCTTATCCTGATGTAAAGGTGTTTCACTCATACCCTTAATACCTACCGGAGTAAATGAAAATTTATAAATCCCCTTCAAATCAGGACTCCCTAATACGGTAAATGGAAAGTATGTACCCCGTCCATGGTTTAGAATTGTTCCCTCAAATAAACAGGTGGAAGGATATAATAAAATGGACTGTTGTGTATTCAAATTAGGCGATGGCTTAACGGGAAGGCTATAAGGGGTAGAATGAGTATAATTCTCAACAGAAATGATCTTTATTTTACATTGCGCCTTGTTAATGAGCCAGCCCTCGCCATTCAGCATCTGGGCATATTCGGCAATAGTTAATCCGTGAACAATAGGTATAGGATTTACCCCAAGACCTGATTTTAATTTCACATCCAGTATGGGACCATCTACATAAAAACCATTTGGATTAGGCCTGTCGAGAATAAGCAGTTCTTTCCCGTTTTCTGCACAGGCTTCCATGACGTATTGCAAAGTATTTATGTATGTATAAAACCGAACACCCACATCCTGGATATCAAAAACCATCAGATCCACATCATCCAAATCTTCTTTAACTGGTTTCTGATGCTTACCATACAGGGAAATAACCGGAATGCCTGTTTTTTGGTCAATACTGTTATCAACCTTTATGCCTGCACTTGCATCGCCACGGAAACCATGCTCCGGACCAAATATTTTTACAATATTAACTCCCAATGCTTTTAAACTATCTATACTGGTGCTTTTACCTATCATTGATGTTGGGTTTACAACCATTCCAATTCTCTTCCCCTTTAAATAAGGCACATACTTTTCAGTTTGTTCAGCCCCGGTTTTTATCCCTACTTTAGGTTGTTCAAACCCTTCAGTATTAATTTGCCTATCAGAATTAGAAGATCGTATTTTCTGGCCGCAAGCCATTAAAGAAATAGAATTGATAATGATAATTAAGCTGAGAAAGTGTAGTTTCATAAAAATTTACTGGTTTTTATTAGTTTGTGGTTTTATTAAAATGATGAGTAATAAATCCTGTTTGGCTAAAAAAATGCATCTTTGTGATTGACAAAAATATACATTTAAGTATTGAATTTACCTTTTTTCATCGCAAAGCGAATAACTTTTAATTCCAGGCGCACATTTTCAAAACTGATTGTGCGTATTGCGATTTTGGGTATTATGCTGGGCCTTGCCGTGATGGTTCTGGCTGTTGCCATTGTTAAAGGCTTTAAATCTGAAATAAGAGAAAAAGCAAGAGGATTTTCAGGCGATCTGCAGATTGTAAAAATAGACCTCAATGCCTCATTTGAAAACTCTCCCTTTATAATCAATCCCAATACCTTAAAACGAA
The DNA here is from genome assembly GCA_049660965.1 of Daejeonella sp. Classification (GTDB taxonomy): domain Bacteria; phylum Bacteroidota; class Bacteroidia; order Sphingobacteriales; family Sphingobacteriaceae; genus Daejeonella. The sequence continues at coordinate 3,729 of JBASZP010000293.1, forward strand.
TTAAAAAATACCCGGAAATAGTTTATGTACAGCCATTCGCCACAAAACCGGGTATAATTAATACCAATAACGAGGTTGAAGGCGTGGTTTTAAAAGGAGTAGATAAAAACTATAATTGGAATTATTATAAAAACATTTTAGTTGCCGGCCGGCTGATTGATTTTAAAGACAGTGTAAAATCCCAGAAGGAAATCCTCATATCCAAATACACGGCAGAGCGTTTAAATTTAAAGGTAGGGGATGACTTCTTAATGTATTTTATTCAGCAACCCTTGCGCAAACGCAAGTTCACTATTTCCGGAATTTATAATTTAGGGATAGAAGAAGTAGATAAAATGTATGTTATTGGCGATTTAGCCCTCATTCGTCGTTTAAATAACTGGACTACCGATGAAGTTGGAGGGTATGAATTGCGGATAAAAGATTTCCAGCACTTAGATACCATCGCCAATAAAGTATATGATAATCTTGATCTGAATTTAAAATCATTTACGGTAAAAGAATATTATCCTCAAATTTTCGAATGGCTTTCCTTACTGGATGTAAATACACAGGTTATTTTAATTCTAATGCTCGCTGTAGCAGTCATTAACATGATTTCCGCCTTACTCATCATGATCCTGGAAAGAACTAATATGATCGGAATATTAAAAGCATTGGGCAGTAACAATTGGAGTATCAGGAAAATATTTTTGTATAATGCTGCTTACTTAATTGGGTTAGGTTTATTATTCGGCAATTTAACAGGTATTGGTTTAGGCTTATTTCAACATTATACTCATTTCTTTAAATTGGAGCAGGCATCTTATTATATGAGTTTTGTACCCGTTGAATTAGATATTGCAGATATTTTAGCTTTAAATGCAGGGACACTTTTTATAAGTATCTTGGTTCTGTTAATCCCCTCCATGTTGGTTACACGTATATCTCCTGTTAAGGCAATAAGTTTTAAATAAAGTGTATTCTACTTTACTAAATATATAGTTTTACCTAAGCAGAATACGCTTTTTACTACTACTTTAAAATACCAAGAGTACCATTTATATCTATTGCAAATTTCTTTAAATAATCCGGTAATTCATCAGTAATGGTATCAATAAAATAACATTTTGGATTTTTTCCTTTTATCACAATTTCTACATAATAGCTTCCCTGGTCTGCACAATTAGGGCAGCCTATAAAAGTTACCTCATCTTTGCCAGAATTGATTAATTCCTCAGGAATTTTAGTTTCAAAATCTTTTACCTGCTTAAACTTTTCTTCACTTAATTTTTGGTTAAAGGAACTTAGTTTTTTTGTTTGCAAATAATTAACAGACCTGAATACCCCGTCTTTATTAATCAAATAAGTTACTTCACAATTTGAAGCGCAAAACCCATTTCCATAGCCGATAATGATGTAATCTTTCTCTAAAATTGAAACATGGGGGTCTTTTTTACAGGCAGAAATACACATTAAGACTACTCCCGCAATTAATAGCGTTGATTTTAAATAAGTTTTAATTGACTTTTCCATAATATTTATTTTGATTTAAAATTTAATTTTACATTGATTCCGGCAGCACCAAATCGTATATTTTGTGATCCTGATCCACCTAATGGATACTTTAAAAAGGGCTCAAAAGTTAGATTTTGAGTTTTGTTTAAACTGGAACTTAAGCCAAATGAAATATTAAAAGTGCTGGCAAAATCAAAATCATTAAAGCTTTTGTTTTCTACTTCACTTTGTTCTTTATTGGTGGTAGTCTTATATTTATAAGTGTAATTTTCTTGTATAAATGTACCGGAGCTTAAACCCGCAACCAGATATAATTTATCGGGTTTAGCGCTTAACTGATATTTAAGATTGATGGGAATATCTAAATTTAAAAAACTCGCATTAAATTCTGTTACTTTAATATCATCATTGCTAAAAGGTGCTGGAAGACTGAGATCAGGTGGTTGGGCTACTGTGGGAAGTTTACTCAGAATAAAATTTGATGCTGAAACTAAAATTGACGCTGGAGCTTGTTTTGCGTAACTAAGTGTGTTTTTCCCTATTGCAATTCCAGTAGAGAATTTTAATCTTTTGTTTAAGGGAATGTCTGATAAAAAACCTGCACCTAAATTAATGTTGTTTTCACTTCCTTTGGCATAATTAAGATAGGACCCGGCATAAACAGCAAAATTTATTTTTTTATCTTGTTTTAATTTTGTTTCATCCTTGTTTTCTTTAAGCATTTCATATATTTTTTCGGTTTGAGTATTTTTAGGTTCGACACCAGTCAAAAGAGTCGTTCTTCCTGAAATGCCTATTGATTTTTGCTCTAAAGATGGAATTTCTGTAACTGTTAGCTGCCCTTTGATAGTTTCTTCTGTGTTTGTATTTTTAGAAAGGAGTTCTTCTTTTATTAGTTGTACATGCTTAAATTGTTGATTTTGAGATTGAATAGCAAGTAATCTTTCTTTTTTACCCTTTAGTTTTTTTGCGTCCTTCTCCTGTGGAAAATAGGGCAAAGAGAGTATTTGGTTAGTTTTTTTTGATGAATAAGCATTTGTAGGGTCAGTATTAGAAAGAGTAGGTTTTGTCCCTCTTTTCTCCTTTTCATTTAATGTATGATCTTTTAATTTTTCGGTTGCACTTTTTAGTCTAAAACTAATCTGTTGCTCATATTTTTCGGGCGTAAAAAACCATAATCCGGAAAATACCAATAAAATTGCAGCAGCTGAACTAAACCAGATAAATAATGGTTTTTTATTCTTCTTTTCAGGATATTTCTTTAGCAATTCCTGCCATCCTAATTCCGCTGAATCATCTTCAAACTGGTCAAAAACCTGCCTGATTTTTTTTGTCAGCTTTTGTTCAACTAATTCTTTCATAATTTTCCTGTTCTGTCCAGGTTTTTTTCAGTTTTTCTTTCGCCCGGCTTAAATATACTCTGGATGAACTTGCTGTAATATTTAGTGTTTGGCCAATTTCATCATGACTGTAACCATCAATCTCATAGAGATTGAATACTATTCGTTGCATTTCAGGCAAGCGGTTTAGCAAAAGCAAAATATCTTTTACTGTTAAGGTTTCTATAGCAGCGGATGATTGTAATACATCATCCGCTTTTTCAATATCAACCTGTTCCAAATATTTTAAATCTTTACGCCGCCTGTCAATAGCCGTGTTTACTAATATTTTTCTAAACCAGGGTTTAAAGGGTTGTTCCTCATCAAAATTTTTAATAGATATAAACACTTTGATAAAAGCATCATTTACAACTTCTAAAACATCTTCCCGATTTGATAAATAACGCAATCCAATACCCATAGCATAGCCGTAGAAATGTTTATACAGCTTTTCCTGGTTTTTTAAATTGCTTTCTTTACATTTCCTGATGAGTTCTGTCTCAGAAACTTCGGGTGTTTTAAACATGCATTACCTTACCCGCTTAAGCCGGTATACATAAGAGTTACTTGTATTATTTATTTTTTTAGATAAAATTAAACTATCTTTTTTTAGTTCATATTTATATTCCCCATTTAGAACAAGGTTCCAGTCGAAATCTGCTGTCCATACATTCTTATCTTCAAATAATATTTGCTTTGAGTTTTCGCTCAAAAATTTAAATGTACCAGATCCTCCTGCAGGATAGTGATCATTATTTCCTACAGAAGTATAATTGTTATTAGAAAATGTAATACTTGCCGGATGGGGTAATATTGCTTCAAAATTAAGGGTGGCCGGTGTTGGACCTGAGTAATAGAAAACTCCGGTATATTTTCCGTTTAAGGTGTCAGGCTCTTTTTTATCAGAGCAACCCACTACACTTACTATAAATGCTATGCAGGTTATGAGTGAAATTTTTTTCATTATATTTTTCTTTTTCTAACCATTACGCAGATAAGGACAGAAACGCTACATTAATGAAAAAATAAATTTTATCTGGAAGAATTGGAAATGGCTTTTTGCAACTTTAGACAGCCAACAGGAGAGGCTTTTTATAATTTCTTCGCTTCATTCCAAAATATATCCATTTCGGTCAATGTCATATCTTTCAGGTTTTTACCTAATCCTTTGGCTTTACTTTCAAGATATTGGAAACGTTGGATGAATTTTTTATTTGTTTTTTCCAAAGCATCTTCCGGATTGATATTTATAAAACGGGCATAATTGATTAAAGAAAATAGCAGATCGCCAAACTCACTTTCAGCTCTTCCTTTATCTATTATAGTGTTGTCAGAAACATTAAATTCATCACGAAATTCCTGCATTTCTTCCTCAACTTTATCCCAAACCTGTGCTTTTTCCTCCCAATCAAAACCAACGCCACGGGCTTTTTCCTGTATTCTGGATGCTTTAATTAAAGCGGGTAAAGATTCCGGTACACCTTGTAAAACAGATTTATTGCCTTCTTTCAGTTTTAATTGTTCCCAATTACGTTTTACATCTGTTTCATCATTTACAACTACATCACTGTAAATATGCGGATGACGATGAATTAACTTATCACAAATTCCGTTAAGCACATCTACTATGGTAAAGTCATTTGTTTCTGAAGCAATACGGGTGTAAAAAACCAGGTGAAGCATTAAATCACCTAATTCCTTTTTAATTTCCTGCTTATTACCATCTAAAATAGCATCAGATAATTCATAAGTTTCTTCAATAGTTAGATGCCGTAAAGTTTCAAAAGTTTGCTTTTTATCCCAGGGACATTCTTTACGCAACGTATCAATAATAGTTAAAATTCGTTCAAAGGCTGTTGAAGGGCTGTTAGCT
>JBASZP010000294.1:0-2097 GCA_049660965.1 Daejeonella sp.
ATCTGCACAACCTATTAATATTAATGTTATTAGTGCGATAATGGAAATTGATCTGGTCTTTTTCATTTTTTAGTTTTAAGCTTTTTGGTTCTTTATTTCTTAATGAACTTATGGATTATATTGTTTATAACTGTTTTAAGAGGTGCTAAAGAAACCTTAAGGCGGTTTTTCAGCAAGTTTGTAATTCCCTTGTTTAGATTTGTTCATCATATTTTTGTAGGTAAATAAAAATTATTCTATTTCGGTTTAAATATATCGGGAATTAACGGTAAACTGAAATTATAATTGATCTGATATTGTTTCTCTAAAATTTGTTAATGGCCGTAAGAGAAACAGAAAGGTTTAACGATAGAAAATAATAATGTGTTTATAGATTTGTGATAATTATATTAAGCTCAACCCCTCTTTATGATATCGTAATTACAAATTTTCGAAGAATCCCATATTTTTCTTACCTTTCAATTATAAAACAGGGTATGTTAATACATTTGTAAACCAACAGTATTCAACAACTATATGAAAGTTACGGGCTTTACTTTTATTGCCAATGCCATTAAAAATGATTACCCAATAGCAGAAGCTATACAATCAATTTTACCCATTTGCGATGAGTTTATTGTAGCGGTGGGAAAATCGGAAGATGAAACTCTTTTATTGATCCAAAATATTAATTCGCCTAAAATAAAAATCATAGAAACTATTTGGGATTATACAGTAAGAGAGGGTGGGAAAACATTTGCGCTGGAAACAGATAAAGCATATTCTGCAATTTCTGAAGATACAGATTGGGCTTTTTATATTCAGGGTGATGAATGTGTGCATGAAAAGTATCTGCCTGTTATAAAGAAAGCAATGGAAGATAACCTGTTAAATTTTGAGGTTGAAGGTTTATTGTTTAAGTATTTGCATTTTTACGGCTCGTATGATTATGTGGCCTCATCAAGAAGATGGTATAGAAATGAGATCAGGGTTTTAAAGTTTAATAAGGATGTTAAATCTTACCGGGATGCGCAAGGATTTAGAAAAAACGGTCGAAAAATCCGAATTAAACCCATTGATGCTTATATTTATCATTACGGATGGGTAAAACCACCCAAAGGTTTGGGTAATAAGGTCAGAAATTTTAATAAATTTTACCAGGATGATGAATGGATAGAAAACAATTTACCACCCACCTTAGAATTTGATTTTGGTAACGCTGATAGATTGTTGAAATTTGAAGAAAGTCATCCACAAATTATGCAGGAAAGAATTAATGCAGTAAACTGGAAATTTGATTTTGATCCGACCATGTTAAAAAATAAAATGAGTTTCAGACGCAAGGTTTTACAAAAAGTTGAAGATCTAACAGGCTGGAGAATTGGTGAATATAAGAATTACAAGATTCTTTAATTTTGAATTTAAAATTACTATAAAAAATTTAATATCATTGACTTCTTGTGTTTTTTAGCTCTGTTTTATCATTCTTATTAATCCTTAAGTTTCTATTAAGCATTAATGCGTATTTATTTTCACATAAAATAGTAACATATTTTATTGAGAATCTAACACTTTAAAATAAGTAACTTTGGCGCATAATTTTTTAAATGAAAACCTACTTTCGACTTTTATCCTTCGCTAAACCAATTGAAAAATTTGCTATACCTTATGTGATTTTTACTATTTTTTCGGTCATCTTCAGTACCCTCAATCTCGCTTTATTAGCCCCTCTATTAACTACTCTCTTTTCAAATAATTCTACTGCTGAAGTGATAAAAGAACCTGAAAACTGGCTGGATATTTTTAAAACTTTTAATTATTATGCATACCAGGCTAATATACATTATGGAGCTTATGGTGCACTGAAATTTGTCTGTTTAACTATTGTTATTTCTGTATTTTTAGGCAATGTTTTTCGCTACCTCTCTCAGCGAGTAATGGAAAGTCTTCGTATCCATACACTCCTAAATCTTCGAAAAGCCGTATTTAACAACGTGATGGACCTGCACTTAGGTTATTTTAGTAACGAACGTAAGGGTGATATTATTTCTAAGATATCAGCAGATGTACAGGTAGTTCAATTTTCTGTAACCGGAACATTACAGGTTATTTTTAAAG
>JBASZP010000295.1:0-4907 GCA_049660965.1 Daejeonella sp.
ACCTGGCCTGATGTACTTAATGTATCTGTTTTAACCGCTTTCTGTAACCGTCCGTACATAGCGCTGAATTTGAACCGGCCTGCAGGGGCGAGATCAATCCCTGCTCCATTAAATAAATGTCCGTTCAAGGTATAATTAGAAAAAGACATGCTGCTGTATCCCAAATGGCCGGTAACCCATTTATAAGTTGGTGTTAGCCCATATTGATTAAAAGGTTGCTGGAAAGCGCCTTTACTTTGATTGGAATAAGTAAACCCTAATGGTACACTCCATCCATAAAGGTCAAAATTTAAAGTGCCGGATAGAAAGTAATTATAAGGATCTCTGCGGCTGGAAATACCATCGGCAAAGTATGCAACCTGGTTAGTGGCTACCGATCCGCTGACTTTTAAAAAAGGATCCTTGCCTATCCCATCCAGGCGTTGAGCCTGCGAATGCAGATAGGGCAAAATGAAAAAGATGAAAAATATAATTAGCTTTCTGAAAAGAATAGAAGAACTAACTTTTTTGTATTTAGAAAGGGTCATGTAGAGGTATGCTCAATAGGCTTTATTTAAGATAAGTATTTTCATTTTTAATATACTACTAATATTCTAAAGGAACAACCACCTCTTTTTTATTTGTTGACATGATCATCATGGTTTGAAAAGTTTTTAATACGCTTATCCTACTTATCTTTTCCATAATCAAGCGTTCGTAAGATTTAATATCTTTTACATAAACCTTTAACAAAAAATCACATTGCCCGGTTACGTGATGACATTCTGTAACTTCTTTTATTGCCTGGATCTCTTCTAAAAAGATTTGTATGGTATTGCTCTTATGAAAATCTAACTGAATTTGAATAAAGGTTTTAATACCCAGGCCTAAAAGTTCCTCATCAACAATTGCATGATAGCTTTTAATATACCCTGTGTTTTCTAATTTCCGTACTCGTTCAAGTGTCGGGGCAGGAGATAAACCAACTTCACTGGAAAGCTGAAGATTAGTAATTCGTCCGTTCTCCTGCAAAATTTTAAGAATTTGCGAATCTATTTTATCAAGTTCTATGGCCATTTGGTGGCAAAAATAGCTTATTAAAGCTAAAAAACATGTTCCAATATTAAAAACAGGTAAAATATATTATTTTTAGATTAGTCTAAATTTTTTATTAGGTTTGCTTAATTATTCGATCATGCACTCCTTTACAGAAGAAAACTATTTAAAAACAATTTATCATTTAAGTAACGGAAATAATTCTGTAGTAAACACTAATGCTATCTCAGAGTTTATGAATACTAAAGCCGCATCGGTAACTGATATGCTTAAAAAATTAGCTGAAAAAAAACTGATTAATTATGCAAAATACCAGGGTGTTACCTTAACAGAAAGCGGTTGTAAAGCGGCAATTAAAATTATCCGGAAACATCGTTTATGGGAAGTTTTTTTAGTGGACAAACTGGGTTTTAAATGGGATGAGGTGCACGAAATTGCAGAAGAGCTGGAACATATAAATTCCGAATTGCTTATACAAAGGTTAGATCATTTTCTGGGTAAACCAACAACAGATCCCCATGGCGATCCGATACCAGATGATTTGGGAAATTTCCAACAGAAAAAACTGGTTAAACTTTCTGAAATGAAAATAAATGATAAAGGTACTCTCTCTGGTGTAACAGAGCACTCTGCTGTTTTTCTTCAATTTCTTGAAAAATGCGGTTTAACACTAGGTACAAAAATTAATGTTTTAGAAGTTTTTGAATTTGACGGATCTGTGAATTTACTGATAAATAATATGAAAGAAATAACAATAAGCCGTGAAGTGGCTAAAAATTTATTAGTTGTATAATGAGAACTGAAACAAACAATGGCTCTCTGAGCGAAGTACACTCTTCTGTTAAAACGTCCAATAAAACCGGTTGGCGAAAATTAATGGCTTTTATTGGACCTGCCTACCTGGTTAGTGTAGGTTATATGGATCCGGGAAACTGGGCAACAGATATTGCCGGTGGGAGCCAGTTCGGTTACAAGCTGATATGGGTTTTGCTGATGTCTAACTTAATTGCCTTACTGCTTCAAACATTAAGCGCCCGTTTGGGTATTTTACGTGGTTTAGATTTAGCACAGGCATCACGAAAAGCGTATCCAAAATTTGTAAATTATCCTTTATATATACTCGCTCAAATCGCAATTATTGCCTGTGACCTGGCCGAAATTATTGGAATGGCCATTGGTTTAAACCTGCTATTCGGTTTGCCTTTAATCTGGGGAATCTCCATAACCATATTAGATACATTTCTATTACTTTTTTTAATGAATAAAGGCATGAGAATGATGGAAGTTTTCATTGTATCCATGGTTTTTATTATCGGTGTTTCGTTTTTAACGGAAATGTTAATTGTTAAGCCCTTAATCGGAGAAGTGTTAAGCGGATTTAAACCGTCTATACTGTCAGGAAACGCATTATATATTGCCATTGGTATTATTGGCGCAACAGTAATGCCCCATAACTTATACCTCCATTCATCATTAGTGCAAACCCGGAAGATAGAACGCACAAAAAAAGGTATAAAAGATGCATTGAAATATAATCTGATTGATACAACGGTAGCTTTAAACCTTGCTTTTTTTGTGAATGCAGCTATTTTGATATTAGCTGCAACTGCATTCTATAAAAATGGTTTATATGAAGTAGCCGAAATTCAGGATGCCTATAAATTATTAACCAATATTTTCGGATCCTTAGCGCCGACTTTATTTGCTGTAGCTTTAATAGCATCCGGGCAAAGTTCTACCATTACAGGTACGCTTGCCGGACAAATTGTAATGGAAGGACATTTAAACCTTCGCATTCAACCCTGGTTAAGACGCTTATTAACACGTTTACTGGCAATTATTCCTGCTTTTTTTACTATTCTTTATTTTGGTGAGGAAGCTCTTGGCGGCTTATTGGTATTTAGTCAGGTAGTGCTTAGCTTACAACTCGGTTTTGCCATTATTCCGCTTATTCATTTTAATTCTGACCGGTCAAAAATGAAGGAATATACTATTAAGATATGGGTGAAAATTTTAGCCTGGTTAAGTGCGTTGATCATTATCGGCTTAAATGTAAAATTAGTAATAGAAGAAATTTCAGGCTGGATTACTCATTCTACAGGAAACACCTGGTGGGTATATGTAATTATTTTGCCTGTAACACTTGGGGTTTCCCTATTATTACTGTACATACTTATCTCACCTTTTTTCAAAAAAGCAGAGCGTTTTGTTTCCAATGTGCCACATGGCCAAGCTGTAGAGATAGAAACCATAGAACCCATTCAATATAATAGCATTGGTATAACGGTGGATTTTTCAGAAAAAGATAAGAATACTATTCGTCATGCTTTAATTCAGGGAGGAAAAAATGCGAAATACTATCTGATCCATGTGGTAGAAACTGCCGGAGCGAAGTATCATGGTGAAGAAACCTTAGATCTTGAAACACAAAGTGATCAGGCTAATTTAGCGAAATACCGTAAAAACCTGGTTGATCTGGGTTATAACTCGGAAATTATCATTGGTTATGGTACAGCTTCAAAAGCAATTTCTAATACTGTAAAAAGCAAAGACCTGGATCTATTAGTTATGGGAGCCCATGGCCATAAAGGTTTAAGTGATCTGATTTTCGGGACTACTGTTGATACTGTAAGACACCAGGTAAATATTCCGATATTGATTATAAAATAACATGGGCAGAAAAATTTGGGGATCAATAATATTAGGTTTAACTTGTTTAATAACCTATGCTCAAAAACCAGGTTCTGATAAGGAATTAAGGGAAATGCAAACAGATCGCCCGGATGTTACAGAAAGTGCCTATACGGTTGATTATGGTCATTTTCAATATGAGAGTGATGCCATTAAACTGGTCAGGAATAAAGAAAATGATATTTTATCCCATGAGTTCTTTTTTAACCTGGCTAATATCAAATTAGGTATTACAAAGTCTACAGATTTACAAGTTGTTGTGGAAACTTATATAATAAATGAAAGTAAAAATACTTTAACACAAGTTTCAAATAAAACCTCCGGTTTTGGTGATCTGACTTTACGGATTAAACAAAATATATGGGGAAATACCGGGGGCAAATCTGCTTTGGCGGTAATGCCTTATTTAACTATTCCCACTTCAAAATTTACATTGGATAAGCGTGTGGAAGGAGGAATAATTTTTCCTTTTGCATTAGAATTAAAGAACGACTGGAATTTTGGCGCACAGGTACAATTAGACTTTTTAAAGATGGATAATGGTAAGGCCTATCAAAACCAGGTATTGAATTCCATCACTTTTGGAAAGAAGTTAAATGATAAATTCAACGCATTTGCGGAAACATTTTACACCTATACCTTTAAAGAAGAAAAATTCGATGCAGGCTTTAACGGCGGACTGATCTATTCCGTTTCAGATAATTTTAAATTAGATGCAGGCTTTAATTACGGATTAACAAAAAGCTCAGATAAGATTTACTTTGTTGGCTTTTCTTTCAGATATTAGCGTTTTGAAATCAACCGATGAACAATACAGTAAACATCCGTAATAAAAGAGCCTCTTTTGAATACCATATCCTTGAAAAGTATACTGCCGGACTTAAGTTATTAGGCACTGAAATAAAATCCATCAGAGAGGGCAAAGCAGATATTAATGACGCCTTCTGCAGTTTTTTAGATAATATACTTTATGTACGGAACATGCAGATAGCCGAATATTCTCATGGCTCATTTTACAATCATGAAGCCAAAAGAGACCGTGCTTTACTGTTAAATAAAAAAGAGCTCGGCAAACTAAAATCCAAAATAGAAGAAAAAGGCTTTACCATTATCCCGTTAAAAATATTTACCAGCGAACGCGGTTTTGCAAAACTCGAAATAGGATTGGCCCAGGGAAAGAA
>JBASZP010000296.1:0-3987 GCA_049660965.1 Daejeonella sp.
TTGACACATTTGATTTTTTCATTTAATAAGTTCCATGCGTTTAATGATGGAAATAAAAGAACGTCAATTGCAATGGGAGCTTTCTTTTTAGAAGTAAACGGACTTGATTTTTTTGTCGACAAGTTCATTATTGAAATGGAGAACATTGCAGTATCAGTAGCAGACAATGTCATTGAAAAAGAATTGCTATTAGAAATAATTACATCATTAATAAATGAGGAAGATTATAATGAAGAATTGAAATTGAAAATAATAAATTCATTAGAACAAATAAACACTGAGAGAGAGCCTATAAATTTAGGAACAGATTTTTATAGAGACCTTTATTAAATAAATAAAAGAAGATAAAACTGTATTATTAATTAAACATACAAAAAAGATGAAAAAAATCATTTATGCCCTGATCTTACCGCTGGTTGTGGTAAGCGGACTGGTATTTGCAAATCGTGAAATTAAAAATGATACTTCTAAAAAGTCAATCCCAAAGCCTCTCTCTGCCGTTGAAAAGAAAGCTGCATTGAAAAAATGGGAGACTACCCCTGATGGTATCCTGTACAAAAAATGGGAAGCGTCTCCTGCAGGTAAAAAAGTGCATGCCGGCGCTGCTAAAATAAGGAAGTCCATTAGGGATTATACCAATATGGAGGGGGTTGTAAGCTCTCTTTCTCTTCCGCCAGGCTCAAGATTAGGTTTCGGAGTGATGGTAAGGATTAATGGTAACGATTATATTCTTGCTTTTGGGCCAGAAAAGTCTCGCAAGGATATTTTGAATTTTAACAATGAATTTGAGCAATTACATAGCCTGAAAGTTAACGACAAAATAATTATAAGAAGCCATAGCGTATCGTACGCACCCAAATATTCATATCCAATAGTAGCGGGCGACTATGTAGAACGGAATAGTAAACTAATTTATAAACGTGCACCTCGCAAAGGGGGTTGCTAAGTAAATAAATTATGAAATACATTCAACTATAGGCTTTGTTGACCATCACGGACTTTAAAAGTAAAGAGGGAAATAATTAGCTACTGCACAAGAAGCGGGAAAAAACAACGCCCCCTTCAATTGGCGCAATAAAGTATATAATTGTAAAAGCAGTAATTTTAAAACTAATTAAAACAGGTAAAATAAATATTCTCAAAACCATACTCTATGAAAACTATAACCACATTGACACTATTAATTTTAACTACTCTTGCTTTCGGACAGAAGAATAAGGACTACCTGGTTTCTTATACTGACTCAGGTTCCGGGCAGGAACTCATTGGATTTAAATCAATAAAAGGAGAAGTGATCATATCCCCTAAATACAGCTATACTTATACCGACACCTTATACTCCATGGCGATAGTTCATAAAGATGGAGAATGGTTAGGCATTGATAGAAATGAAAAGGTACTATTAGAGCCATTCATTTATGACAATGGACCTGATTATGTTAAAGAAGGGCTTTTCAGGTTTGTGGAAAACAGGAAAATGGGTTTTGCAAATATGAAAGGGGAGAAAATTATTCCTGCAAAGTTTGATTTTGTAACGCCATTTGCTGATGGAATTTCAGAATATACTTTGGGCGGAAATATAGACTATAAAAAAGGTGGAGAGTATGGGGAGTGGAAAGGGGCTTATGAAAATGGTTATTTAAACAGGTTTGGGCAGAAATTTAAGAAGGTTAAAGAACTGAAATACGATAAAAGAGAGGCCTGGACGAACAGCAATAAACATGTTTTATTGGATAAGAATGGAAAAATAATTAAGACATTTAAGAAATAAAAAATCCTCATTTAGCGCAAGTATGCAGTAGCGCTTATCTGCTTGCCTGATTAAGAATAAAGACTTTCTTATCCTTTTTAATTAATAGTAATTTATGGACAAGGTACAAATGACAGACGAAAAAGTATTTGAAACATTAAAACAATATATTGAACAAGGAAATTGTTTTACAACAGAAGTGCGAGACATATTAATAGCCTATAAAAATTCAGGCGGACAAAAGGAAATGGTTCAGCAAATGTTAGAAAAATTTAAAGGGGACAATGAGGATAATGACACCATCCAAGACAGGGTGGACGATATACTTGACATAGTAACAGCTTGGTGCAGTCCTCATATGAAAGTTTGGAATTAAAACAAAGGCACTTGTAGCGACCTAAATTAAAGCAGAAATAACAATTTCCAATTTGGGGCAAGTATGCATCATTGTTTGTTAGGATATTTAGCCCTGTGTTTGGAAATTTGGGTACTTTGCATTTATATTTGATTTATGTGCTATAGAACACACATTGTATTTAGATAATTAGTAAATGAAAGAAAGGATATACTTCTATACGAAACAGTTTTTGGACAAAGGAAAATTTGAAGATTTTTGTCGTGAGAATTTTAAGAGTGTAGAATTTATTTGGGTGTCAAATTTCTATGATTATATCATTGACAATAATATAGACGAGGACAAGACTTACATTTCACTTGAAACTTTATCAGAAGGGTTTAAGTTTCATTATTCAGTTTTTGACAACAACTTCACAGACCAAACCTTAAGAGAACAAATTGAAATATTAAAAAAACTTGCTCAAAAATTAAGTATTGAAATACTATTCACAGATGATGAAATAAATCCTTGGAGTTGGGTTCTTATTGAATCAAATGGTCAAACTTCAACAATAGAAACGAAAGATGATGATGATATTCTAATAATTGACAACTTCTATAATTTCCCTTTTGGCGATTTTAGGACGCAAATAAAACTTAATGATATAGAACTTAAGATTTTAAAGCGAATAATAACAAGTAATTATGCAAACATAGACATTCATTACAGATTTGATGGACCCGTAATAAATGGGGATTTTAATAAAGTAAAAAACAATTTCGAACAACTAATATTTTTTGACAATCACTATGAAATAATTCCTATTGGGAAAAATGAATGGCTAGATAAGAATGAAAAATCTGAACTTTTCATAAAATTAATGTTGCAGTTTCGAGAACAAGTAAATAGAAATCTTTGTCTCTTCCCAAGCAATTATAGTGAGATAAAAAATATTGAGGGTGGTAGTGATAGCGAGAAATACTGTTTAGCCATCTCGAAAGGCAAAGTAGAAAAAATAATTTATAAGCAAAGACGAAAATCATGGATTAATGACACTATAGTACATAACAACATCTTGCCAAAAGCAGGGCAGCCGTGGTAGCAGAAACTTTTCGTCTCCAAATAAACATTAGTATTAGCTTGATAAATGGTGCTCCTAAAGCCCCGCCTTCGGCAAGCTGCTAATCTTTATAGACTATGTTAAACGACTGCTAAGTATGACAGAAAATAAAAACCCGAAAGATTAATTTAAACAACTATTAAATAGTATGAAAAAGTTACAATTCAAAGTAAGCATTAATGCACCTGTGACCAAGGTATATGATTTTATGCTTGGCAATACCAGTAAATCAACTTATGAGCAATGGACTTCTTTGTTTAACCCGACATCGACCTATGAAGGAAGCTGGGACAAGGGAAATAAAATGCTATTTATTGGAGTAGATAAGAAAGGAGAAAAGGAGGGTATGGTTTCCAGGATAGCTGAAAACATTCCCAACCGATTTGTTTCAATTCAACATTATGGTATTTTAAAAGCTGATAAGGAAATTACAGAAGGGTCGGAAGTGGAAAAATGGGCAAACGGATTTGAAAACTATACCTTCGAAGAAAACAAGGGGACTACAACCCTTACTGTTGACTTAGACACCACTGAAGATTTTGTAGATTATATGAACCAGACCTACCCAAAAGCACTGGCCAAGTTGAAAGAACTTTGTGAAAAATAACAGTTTGAAGAATGTCTTAAAAATACAAAGAAATAAACACAGCCTATAACATCGGTAGTCGTTGCACAACCTCTTTCGATTTCTGCTTCTTGAGGATTTTCAAGGAAAAGCGACCTCCGGAATCGACTTATAGGAAACCCTGTCTTTTTAGCAGGTTTGGCAAGGTTGAAAAT
>JBASZP010000297.1:0-2038 GCA_049660965.1 Daejeonella sp.
AGCTAAATAACAAGGGTCTATTATTTTGTATAAAATACTGCTCATCCCATCTCCATTTGGAGCAAGTAATAATATTTTATTTCCTTCTTTCCAACCATCGGTTTCATAATAACAACCGGGTGTAAAAGGTTCTGTCCACTGTGTATAAGTTTCTTTATCCCAAAGGGTGTTCCAAATTTTTCTGGGATACGAATTAATTGAAATGGTAAATTTAAGTGTTTGCATCGTATATTATTTATGGATTATACTTGTATTTTCGCTTATAAATTGCTGTTTGATAGGGTTCTTTACCTAATGATTTTATATTGCTTTTTTTTAGTAACTCTACTAAATTGTCAAAATTAAAATTATAAATTTTAATAATTTCAAAGATTTCTTTTGTATCTGTATAAATTATGAAGGTTTTTAAATAAAATAAATTTCTTCCAAAATAAACTTCAGAAGTAGAATATCCTATAATTTCTTCCTTTTTTAATCGTACAATTTTAAATTTTAAGGGTTGTAATCATTGTTGTCCGACAAAAATAAAAAAAAAGAAGTCAAACTAATGACTTCTTAAAAATTATCGTAATTTAGTATTGCAAAAAACAAAAATACGATGGGCAAAAGTAGTTATTTTTCTAGTAAATCTGTTTTCGGACAGCTGATTTCTTTAATTGATGACAAAATAATAAAAGATGCTGTTAAAAAGCATGATTCAGATAGATATGTAAAGCATTTTAAAAGCAAGGATCATTTGATAAGTATGTTATTTTGTTCGTTTGCTAAATGTAACTCTTTGCGAGAAGTTTCGGGTGCAATGCTTGGATTATCGGGTAAAACAGAGGGTTTTCAGTTAAGTCATATACCAAAACGAAGCACTTTATCTGATGCAAACAAGAATAGAAAGGTTGAATTTTTTGAAGAAATATACAATAATCTATTACATGAATATGGTTCTGTTTTATCGGACAGCCGAATTGAGAATATTTTAAATAAACAAGTTAAAATTGTTGATAGTAGCACTATCAGCTTATTCAAAGATATTTTGAGTTGTGTAGGAAGAAAGCCTAAAGAAGGGAAAAATAAAGGTGGAATCAAGGTTCACACGGTTATCAATGCCGATGAAATAGTGCCTAAGTTAGTTTGGTTTAGCCCAGCAACCACGCATGATCACAATTTTTTAGAGAAGTTAAAATGTGATGATAATACCATTTATGTTTTCGACAAAGGCTATAATGATTACAAAGCATTTGAGCATTTTACAGTTCAAAAAACGGGTTTTGTAACTCGGCTAAAAGACAATGCCTCTTACAGAGAGATTGAAAAATTAGATATTGAAGAAAAAATTCATACGGGAGTTTTGAAAGATGAAATTATAGAGGTTGATGTTAAAAAAAGCCAAAAAATAAGCACATTAAGATTACGAAAAGTAACTTTTTATGATAGAGAAAACAAACGAGAATTTGAGTTTTTGACCAATTTATTTGAAATAAGAGCTGATTTAATAGCTGGATTATATAAGATTAGATGGCAAATCGAACTATTATTCAAGCAATTAAAACAAAATTTTCCGTTGCGTTATTTTCTTGGAGACAATGAAAACGCTATTAAAATACAGATATATTGTGTTTTGATTGTAAATTTGTTAATTGCAGTAATCAAAAAGAAGCTTAAACGAAGTTGGGCATTTTCAAACTTGGTTAGTTTTTGTAAAATTCATCTTTTCAATTACATACAACTGATGAAATTTTTAGAAAATCCAGAAAAAGACTGGAAAATAGTAAAATCAGAAGTAGAACAACTATCTTTTTTTTGATGCCTACTTTTGAAAAATTTATAAAATAAAAAATTAACTAACTGAATTACAAATATATAAAAAAAATAAAATGTCCATGATAATTTTTATCGGACAATAGTGAAAAATAATACAATTTTCATTTTTTTTATCAAAAAAAAACGTATTTTGCCGTTTTTTAATAACAAATTGTATGAAAAGTATTGTTTTTAGGTTATTTTTTTTATTTACCACCTTTACAATTTTAGCACAAGATTATAC
>JBASZP010000298.1:0-2558 GCA_049660965.1 Daejeonella sp.
ATTTTCAACCTTGCCAAACCTGCTAAAAAGACAGGGTTTCCTATAAGTCGATTCCGGAGGTCGCTTTTCCTTGAAAATCCTCAAGAAGCAGAAATCGAAAGAGGTTGTGCAACGACTACCGATGTTAGCTGTAGTTATTTTTTCAATTTTGCTTTAAAACTACAAGGAATCATTTCAAAATTATTTTCAAGTTGCAAATAATTATAAATTAAAATTTCATTGTTGTTATTGTCGGCGTTAAAATTCCTGATGAAATATAGGAAATAATTATCACTTAGTTGTTTGGCTCGTTTTAATTCGTTAGAAGAAATCTCAAATTCATATTTTGATGTAATAGTTGTCTTAACTTCAATAAATTTATCTTGTCCGTCAGGCGAATAAGAAATTACATCGTATCCGTTTGCTACATTTTCGTCACTAACTCTTTTTACTTTTTCTGCGAGTTCAATTAAGTTTAGTTTGAGTAACGATTGCTTTTCATATTCAACCACGAATTCTTCGCCTTTTATTCCTATAATTCTCTTTCTTTCTAATTGCTCCCAAAATTTTTGTTCAGAAATTCCACTATTTTGGGTTAAAGATGGTATTTCTTCATTTGATATTTCGTCAAATCCAGGAAACAAATATTTCTCATTTCCATTCCATAATATTAGATTTCTTAATTTGAATTGTCTTAACGCAACTCGAATATTTCGTTTCCATTGTTCTTGACTATTATAGTCCGCTAAAGGCAAAAAGTCATCGGGTCGAAAGTCTTTATGTGATTGTTCAAATAATTTATAAATGTCTGTTATGTGAAGCCACTTGTCTTTTGGAATGCTTTCGGATAATACTTGTCGAATCGTTTCTTGTGGAGTAATGTCTCTCATTGGATATAGTCGGTTTAATAATTACAGCTAACTCCCAAATATACGCAACTCATTTTAACCTGAAATTATTTAAAACCCATTGAATTTGAAATGAGGGGCTTTTTCATCCATAGGAATTGCGTTTTTTGGGTATACTTTTCATAAAGGTTATTTAAAATACGCAACCCCTGAGCAAAACTTTGCCCCTCCAACAGGTTTGCCCCTTAACCGTTCAAAAACAAAAAAGCCGGCCCTTAAAATATGGTGCCGGCAGTTAAACAGAAAGATATTTAATTTTTACTGTGCATAGATCAAAATCGAATCGCTGTAAACCAGTTCTTCGGCCGAGCCTTTATAAACGCATTTACATTCGTACTGCTTTCCGGGGGTAAAGCCGGATACATTTGCAGCACTTTTGGTAGAAGGGCTTAATCTCCAGTCCGCTAAATTGGCCGGGGCAGGAACCGGAGCTGTGTAAAAATAATACATCGTGGTACTTTTATTTGCTTCTACACTAAACATCAACTCCCCGGAGTTTTTTCCGCTTTTTACACTAAAGCCTATAGGTTTAGGCAATACCCCTACCGGGGCAGCCGTTTTGGCCAAACGTAAGCCGCTGGACATGAGTTTCAGCACATCCCCGTCTGCCTGTATATTTACCTGCATAGCTATGTGTTTTAACTGATCAACTATTACCTGCTTGGCTTCATTTTTTGTAGCCCGGTCTGCACTACTTCCATTTTTAGACTGGTTTAATTTTATCTGGTAGTCGTTAATGCCCACTTTCAAATCGGGGAGTACATTCGGTTCAAAAGTAAAGCTGGTGTTTTTTCTAAGGCATTAAAAGCGGTCTGCGCTACATTGTCCATGTCATTGTCCGCTTCATGCGAATAATCGGTAATTACGGTTTGTTTTTTCATGCTTCTATATGGTTTGTTAATTAAATTTTCTCCTTTTTAATGCTTTTTACCAAGGTGTTGTTTAATTCATTTATGCACCTGTGAAGAAAAATATGATAATTATTTACAGTATATAGGGTATAAATAACGAACAAGTATAATATACTTTTATTTTATTTCCAAAATTTTGTTATAAATCGGGTACGTTTTAAATTGGATCGGGTACGTTTTAAAAACTTGTCAGCCTATTACAGAGGTATGATTAAATAAAAAGTGGCGCTTTAAACTGGCACCGAGGGTTTTTTATTAAAAATAACGAAGGTTTAAGTGTTTTATAAACTGGTAATGGGCTGAATTTTTTGCGGATTTTAAGCTTTTGGGTTTATAGCTGTGTGGTTAGGGTTAATGCACAGGCTGCTGGCGCCTAAACCCGATTGGCGTGGAAAACAGGGCGGGCAGGTGGGGCGGGTTTGGAACAGAAAGCGGGGCTGCATGAAGTATATGGCAGTGCAGGATGGTTTTCTAACCTTTAGCTGGCCAGGGTTTATTTATAATCCTGACTTAAAATTAGCAAAAGGTTTTTAATCCGGTTTTTATTAATTAAAATGCCTGAAAGTAAAATTATATCCCTATCTGCCGGATTGAAAATCCTTAATTATAGTATCGGGATTAATAAAATCCCGACGAGCCAAATTAGCTTTAATTATTAAAGAGAAAAAGCGAAGAAAATTAGATTAGGTATCTTCTGAATTAGGTATGGGAGTATTTAATTTTTTAAGCAGTTCTTCTGACATATCATCTGCGTACACAC
>JBASZP010000299.1:0-3398 GCA_049660965.1 Daejeonella sp.
GACAAGAGTGGCGTTTATTTAATTTATAAAATTGTAAATGGAGAAGAGAGTTTAATTTATATCGGTTCAAGCGGACAAAGAAATAAAGATGGCAGTTTAAAAACGAGAAAAGGAGGGATAAAAGACCGCTTGGTAAACGGGTATCATCCCAATCGGTTTGGAGAGGAGAAACGAATCAAACGGGAAAAAGCATTTCCAAAACAAATGGAAATTGAGAAAATTATGGAACTTAAATTTTATTGGTGGGTTACTTATGATAACGAAAATTTCGACTTCCCCACCGACGTAGAAACTAAATTAAGGGAGTTGTACATTTTAAAATTTAAGAGACTCCCTGCTTGGCATAATTAAAACAATATGATGATTTCAACTGAACCATATACCAGGCTTAATTATGTAATTGACTCGGCATGGAAAATCTTATTTGAACGAATTATTTCAGGTAAGCTTCTAATCAATAAGGAGTCGTCACTTCAGTTACATTTTTCAAAACTTATTTTTGAATTAGGCACTATTTACTGCATTTTGCCAAATGAAATTTTTGAAATTGAGATGGAAACTAAGTACGAAAACAAAAGTATTGATATAGTATGCAGTTTAGGAGATTTTAAGGCAGCGATTGAACTCAAATGTTTTATGACGGCTAGTAATAGAGCTAAAGACCTTGACTGTTACGATGCTTTAATTGATATTGAACGATTGCAAGGATATTCTGGTTTTCAAATCAGAAAATTTATTTGTTTAACAGACAACAAATACTATTCAGAGAAAGAACAAACTGGACATGGTAAAACTGTTTCATTAAAGAACGGAACAATTTATTCAGCTAACAAAAAAATAGTTCCAGGTTGGGCTGACAAATGGAAAGTAAAACGAGACAAACCGATTGTTTTCAATACAGATATTATATGTAACTGGATTTCAAAAACTAATTGGCATTATTTAAAAATTGACCTTGACCAATAAATGAGTATAAGAGCATTTATATCAATAATTGTTGCCCATTTGCTATTTGCCAACCATTACGCAGAGGCACAACTTGTTGACAAAACCCCCGCCGCCGTTCCCGTTGCTCCATCCATCTACAACAGAGAACCTTACGAAGACCCAAACATCAGCGGCATTAACAGGGACGAATCAAGAGCAACAGCTTATTCCTATGCAAACATTACAGATGCATTACAAAACAACAGGGAAAAATCTGGCCGTTATATTTCTTTAAACGGCGAATGGGATTTTGCATTTGCATTAAAACCCGGCGATGAACCCAAAGATTTTTACAAAAGCAAAGTGAGTGGATGGAAGAAAATTTCCGTTCCGTCCAATTGGGAAATGCAGGGTTATGATAAACCAATTTATAAAAGTGCGGTGTATCCTTTTCGTCCCGTTAATCCGCCGTATGTACCGAAAGATTATAATGGTGTGGGCTGTTATCAAAAAACATTTACCGTTCCGGAAAACTGGAAAGACAAAAATATCACACTGCATTTTGGTGGCGTAAGCTCTGCATACAAATTATGGATTAACGGAAAATTTGCAGGCTATGCAGAAGACAGTTTTTTACCCAGCGAATTTAACATCACTCCTTATTTGCAGGAAGGCGAAAACATCATTTCTGTTTGGGTCATCCGCTGGAGCGACGGCAGTTTTTTAGAAGACCAGGACCAGTGGCGTATGAGCGGCATACACCGGGAAGTGTATTTAATGGCAGAACCTAAAATGCGTATCGCCGATTTCTTTTATCAAACAAAATTAGATAAGGGTTATAAAGATGCTGTGCTCAGCATCCGCCCAAGAATAGAAAATTTAACCGGTAACGCAATGCCCGGCTATGTATTAAAAGCGCAGTTGTTCGATGCAAGCAATCAGCCCATATTGCAAGCACCGCTTGCAAAAAAAGCAGATGATATCATTAATGAAATTCATCCACGGCTTGACAGGGTAAAATTTGGTTTACTGGAAACTACAGTTAACAATCCAAAAAAATGGAGCACAGAAGAACCAAATTTGTATAAACTGGTATTGAGTTTAGAAGACAGCACCGGGAATATTGTTGAAGTGAAAACATGCAGCCTCGGTTTCCGCTCTATCGAATTCCGCAAGAGCGACAGTAAATTACTCATCAACGGCAGGCTTACTTATTTATATGGTGTTAACCGTCCGGATCATCATCCAACAAAAGGCAAAGCATTAAGCCGGGAAGATATTTTGCAGGACATCAAAACCATGAAGCAGTATAATTTCAACTGCGTTCGGTTATCGCATTATCCCAGCGACCCGTATTTGTTAGACCTGTGTGATGAATTTGGTATGATGGTAATTGACGAGGCAAATTTAGAAACACATGGCCTCGGTGGAAAGTTAAGTCATGATGCAGCATGGGCTGGTGCTTACGTAGAACGCATCAGCCGCATGGCATTGAGAGATAAAAATCATCCGTCAATAATTATGTGGAGTTTGGGTAATGAAGCCGGCAGCGGCCCTAACCATGCAGCAATGGCCGGATGGATAAAAGATTTTGATATGACAAGGCCTTTGCATTACGAACCCGCCATGGGCAGTCCGAAAGAAGAAGGATACATTGATCCATCGGATCCACGTTATTTAAAAAGTAACGATCATTCGCACCGTATTCAAAATCCGTTAGACCAGTATTATGTAGATGTGATAAGCCGCATGTACCCGTCTGATTATACTGCCCCGCTATTGGTAAATCAGAACAACGGTGATAAACGCCCCATCTTTTTTTGCGAGTATGCACATGCCATGGGCAACAGCGCCGGCAACCTAAAAGATTTTTGGGACCAGTGGAGAACATTGCCAAGAGTAATTGGTGGCTGCATCTGGGAGTTTAAAGACCAGGGGCTGGAAAAAACAGATTCTGCCGGAGTAAAATATTATGCCTACGGTGGTGATTTTGGCGAAAAGTATTTTGACAATTTTACTATTAAAGGAATTGTAAATGCAGATGTCAAACCAAAAGGTGTAATGGAAGAATGCAAACGTATTTTTCAGCCGATACAATGTGAGTGGGCAGATAAAAAAATACGCATCATCAACCGCAGCAATGTTTTTAATGTAAACAAATACAACTGTATTTTAATTATAAAAGAAGATGGCTGGAATGTATTGAAGAAAGCCATCACCAACTTTGATATTAAACCTAGTGAAGAGCAGTTGTTTGATTTAACTCCTTATATGCCCGCCTTAAAACCTAATGCAGATTATCATATCAACCTGCGTTTTACTTTTAAAGATTCTACTGCATGGGCAGATAAACATCATATTATTTCGGAGAACCAGTTTGAAATTAAACAAACGGCAATAAAAAAATCGGCAATAAAAGGCGAAGGTTTTATTGTACGCCACGGGCTGGATGGTGTAGAGATTAATAACAA
>JBASZP010000300.1:0-18504 GCA_049660965.1 Daejeonella sp.
GCAATTAGCACCGGGCTATTGAAATCATCATTCATCGCTGCAATACAATTTTGTCGGATCAAGTTTATATCAGCATTGGATTGTTCGGATACTTTTAATTTATCTAATAAATTATAAGCATTCATCAAGCGTTTAAAACCTTTTTCGGAAGCTTCTAATGCATCATTAGAAAAATCTAATGTACTGCGATAATGTGCCTGTAACATAAAAAAACGAATAGCCATTGGCGAAAACCCTCTTTTCAGTAAAGGATGGTTACCTGTAAATAATTCCTGTGGCAAAAACCCATTTCCTGCACTTTTAGACATCCGGGTTCCGTTTACAGTTAGCATATTAGTATGCATCCAGTATTTGGCCGGTTGTTTATGATTACATGCTTCAGACTGGGCTATTTCATTGGTATGATGTGTTGCCGCTAAGTCCATACCCCCGCCGTGTATATCAAATATATCACCCAGATATTTACTGCTCATTGCCGAACATTCGATATGCCATCCCGGGAAACCGACACCCCAGGGGGATGGCCAGCGCATAATATGTTCGGGCTTTGCTTTAATCCACAAGGCAAAGTCCAAACGGCCTCTTTTCTCATCCTGTCCTCCTAAGTCACGGGTATTTTCTAACAGATCTTCTAACTGACGATTGGTTAAAATGGTATAATTATATTGTTTGCTGTATTTTTCTACATCAAAATAAACAGTTCCATTTATTTCATAAGCAAATCCGTTCTCCATGATCTTTAAGATCATTTCGATCTGCTCAGAAATATGACCTGTCGCGGTTGGTTCAATACTGGGCGGCAAAGCGTTAAATAAACGCATCACATCATGAAAACCGATGGTGTATTTTTGTACAATTTCCATAGGTTCCAGCTTTTCTAATTTTGCTTTTTTCGCGAATTTATCATCACCTTCATCCCTGTCGCCTTCTAAATGGCCGGCATCTGTAATATTGCGGACATAACGAACTTTATAGCCTGCATATTTTAAGTAGCGGAAGATTACATCAAAGGATACAAAAGTTCTGCAATTGCCTAAATGAACATCGCTATACACCGTAGGGCCACAAACATATAAACCAACAAAAGGAAAGTTAAGAGGTTCAAAATCTTCTTTTTTTCGGGTTAATGTATTATAAATTACCAGTTTGGTGTTCATGTTATGTATTTTGAGAATTCAAATTTAGTTAGGAATGGTTTTAGTTTAATTCCAGATCAGTTCTTACCGCGTAATGATCGGATAATTTCTGGTCAACGATACGATAATTTTTAATATTAAACGCAGGAGAAACTAAAATATAATCAATTTGGAAATTAGGGAAATCACCATTATATGTTATTCCGAAACCGCTGCCCTTTTTACGAAAGCTATTGATCAATCCTTCAGACATACTATTTACAGTATAAGATATAGGTGTATCATTGAAATCTCCGGCTACCAGATACGGAGTTTTACAACTTTTGGCATGTTCTTTTATCACCTTAACCTGGTCACTTCGCTTTAAAAATGCACTTTTTAACCTGCCTCCAATTCGCCGGGATGACTGAACATCAGTTTCAATTTTTTCGGTTACATTTTTAATGTATTTATAATCTTCCGGTTTAAAATTAATAGATTGAAAATGCACATTATAAACCCTGAATATTTTGTTATTACGTTCTATATCTGTAAATATTGCTTCGTTTCCACGGACATTGTTAAAAGCAATATAACCTTTTTCTATTATTGGGAATTTAGAAAAAGTCGCCATTCCGTTAGCTTCATATCCATTATCAGCAACAGGCTCAAAGTAATAGTGCGAACTGTTAATAATTTCCTGGATTAGCTTTTTAAAATTATATTCTCCTTTTTCGCGATAAAAAAATTCCTGGAAACAGATCACATCAGGCTGCTCTTTTCTAATAATATCTAATATCTTTTCTTTGGTAAACACATCATTTTTATCGCCATACTGTTTAAAGTTATGTACGTTATAGGTCATTACCCTTATAAAACCTTCGGATGATTTAGGGACATCAATAGCTGTTGATTCTCTGAAACCGATAAAGCCTGTTAGAAATGAATAACCTGTAAGGATAGAAATAAAAGAAATCAGTGCAAATTTTGGACGGAATAACAACCAGTAAACTACAAAAAGAACATTAATTAATAATAGTGCAGGATAGGCTAATCCGAAGAAAGATATAGGCCAAAAATTACGGGGATCTGTAAACGGAGCCATATAGCTTAACAGCAAAAACAACACGGCTATAATATTAATAGCCAATATTGTTTTATTGAAAAAACCTATGGATGAACTCTTCCGTTTGATCATTATTTTTTGCTGGCCTTAAACAATTGTTCTTTTTCTTTTTTGCTTAAATTTTCGTATCCTGATTTGTTGATTTTATCTAAAATACTATCTATTAACTCCTGATCGGGCAGATTCGTATTTTTAACGGTGGGTTTGTTTTTTTGAACGACCTTTAATTTCGGTTTCTTTTGTAAAATTTTACTCCAATCATTACCCTTTTTTAATTGTTTAATATACACAAAACCCATTATTGCTCCTCCAATATGGGCAATACTCCCACCCGGATTGCTTCCTGCAATTCCAATAATATCTAATAAAAAATAGACTAAGGCCAGGTATTTTAAACGAACCGGACCAATGATTAGTAAATTGATAGTATAATCTGGTAGTAGTGTAGCAGTTGCTGTTACAATAGCCATTACACTTGCCGAAGCTCCGATTAAACCCATTGACAAGTATAACCGTTCACTAAATGCAGGGATAAAGTTATATGCCAGGATAAATAATAATGCTCCTCCAAACCCACCGGACAGGTAGGTGAATGTAAATTGCCTGCTGTTTAAGAAGTCTAAAAATATCTTACCCATCCAATATAACCAAAGCATATTAAATAGTAAATGAAATAGTCCTTTATGACTAAACATATAGGTTAAAATTGTCCAGAATTTATAGCCTAATGCGGGCAGGTAAGGTGGCATGGAGAGGTTCAGGGTTAACCAATTTGAAGCCATACTGGTCCTGATAAATAAAAATTCAACTACTGCTATTAGGTTAAGCAGCAAAAAAACCAATACATTAATCCCGATAAATAAAAACAGGGGGTTTCCGTATCGAAATATCTTATTATATAAATCTTGAAAAAGAGATTTATTCATAAAAATTACGCGGGCGTTTAATGCCCCACAACTTAATTAATATAAAACCGAATAATGCCCCACCCAGATGCGCAAAATGTGCAACCGAATCTCCGGAAAACTGGGCTACTCCTAAAAATAATTCCAGTACAATATAAACAGGTATAATATATTTTGCTTTTACAGGAACCGGAATAAACATAATAAACAATTCTACATCCGGAAATAATATGCCAAACGCCACTAATATGCCAAAGATTGCACCCGAAGCACCAAGCATAGGACTGGAATAGATTTCTTTGATAACTTCAAGCTGATGAGGATTAAGATGATCATAACTTAAAGACTGGTCTATTCTTACAGAACCAACTATTGAATAGATTTCAAACGCCTGTACCAGCATTTGTAAGACTAAAGCGCCTAAACCTGTGATGAGATAAAAATTGAGAAAGCGTTTAGAACCCATAATTCGCTCAATCATACTCCCGAACATGTATAAGGCAAACATGTTAAAGAACAAGTGTGTAAACCCGCCATGCATAAACATATAGGTAATTATCTGCCAGACACGAAAAAAAGGCGAATCGAAATAAAAAACGGCCAACCATTCTACTAAAGGTGAATTGCCTCCCTGAGAAAACAGAATGGTAGCTATAAAGAAAATGATATTAATAATTAACAGGTTTTTTACTACCGGCGGCATATTAGCAAATGGGGAAGGTCTGTATGTATTCATATTTTCTTAGCGCAGTGGGGCCAAATTATTTTTCAAATCTTTGTATTAATTCATCTAAGGTAAAGGTAATAATTACAGGTTTGCCGCTTAATGATGCGTTGGGCATTTCGCAGGCAAACAGTTCATCTATCATCAGGTTCATTTCTTCTGCAGATAATGATGTACCCGTTTTTATGGCGGTATTACGTGCTAATGTGCGGGCAAGGTTATCTCTTTTAGTTAACTTTAATGCAGATTGATTGTTTTTAAATCCTTCGATCAAATGTTCCAGCATTTCTACTTCACTAATATTTGTACCAATATCTGCCGGAATACCTTCAATGATCACTGCGTTTTTACCAAATTCGCGTATTTGAAAACCCAGGGATTGTATATCAGTCAGTAAACTTTTAACCAGTTCAAAATCTGAGGCGCTTAGGTTTACCGTTTGCGGGAAAAGGCTTTGCTGACTGGCGCCCTGATGATTTTCCAGCTGTTGCAGAAAACGTTCATATAAAATTCGCTCGTGCGCCGCCTGCTGGTCAATAAGCATAAAACCGGATTTTATTTGTGAGATGATAAAGCGGTTATGAAGCTGATAAATTTGCCTTTCGCCAATCTTTTGCAAGGTTTGGCTTGCCAGTTCAATCTGTGGATTTCCCGGAAGGTCAATCTTATTTTGATTAGACAGAGGAGTTTCGGCAATTTCATAGAGAGAACCCCAGTTTTTTGCTATTTCCTTTCTTCTTTCGCTAAAATTTCCTGAAAAAGATTTCTGCTCTTCATCTTTTCCGGCCGAGAAAGGATTAAAATCAGGGTTAAAGCTAATCTTAGGAGCTACTATATCTTCAGGGGCCTGTTGGGTGATCATTTGACTGAAACCAGTTTCCTGGTTAAAGTCAAGCGTAGGGCTGATATTGTACTTCCCTAAAGAGCGTTTAACGGCGGAGCGGATAATGGCGTAAATAGCTTTTTCATCCTGGTATTTAATTTCTGTTTTTGTGGGATGAACATTAATGTCAATATTAGCCGGATCAATATCTATAAATAAAACATAGAGCGGATAACTATCGGCAGGCAAAACCTCTTCGTAGGCATTAAGCACGGCATGATTTAAATAGGGGTCTTTAATAAAGCGGTTGTTTACAAAAAAGAATTGTTCGCCGCGTGTTTTTTTGGCAAACTCGGGTTTACCGATGTAGCCTTTCAGTTCAATAATACTGGTACTTTCCTCTACAGGAACTAATTTCTGATTATAAGCATTGCCAAAAAGATGGATCAAACGCTGTTTTAAGCTGCCTTTTGGTAAATGAAAAATCTCATTGCCATCATGATGCAGGGTAAAGAATACTTCCGGATTGGCTAAGGCTACCCGTTGAAATTCATCAATAACATGACGCATTTCTACAGAATTTCCCTTTAAAAAATTACGGCGGGCAGGAGTATTGTAAAACAGGTTCTTTATGCTGATGCTGGTACCGGGCATAGCCGAAATAGGTTCCTGTCTGATGACTTCTGATCCTTCTATACTGATACAAGTGCCCAGCTCATCTTCATACCGTCGGGTTTTTAGTTCTACCTGTGCAATAGCGGCAATGGAAGCCATAGCTTCACCACGGAAGCCCAGGGTACGAATGGCAAACAGGTCTTCCGCTTTACGGATCTTGGAGGTTGCATGGCGTTCAAAACACATGCGGGCATCGGTTATGCTCATGCCGCAGCCATTATCAATTACCTGGATAAGGGATTTACCCGCATCTTTTATTAGTACCTGGATCTTATCTGCACCAGAGTCTATAGCGTTTTCAATCAATTCTTTCACTGCCGAAGCAGGCCTTTGAACTACTTCGCCTGCTGCAATCTGGTTAGCTACCGAATCGGGTAGGAGTTGTATGATATCGGACATAAATGACCGCTAATTTAGGTAAATTATTGGCAATGTGCTTGCGGGTGATGGATTTCGGGTTGAGGATTTTTCTGACTTCTTCCGAATGGGTTCTGACTCATCACGATTGGCTTCTGACTGCTTCCAAATGGGTTCTCAATGTCTCCAATTGTCTTCTAACTGCTTATCATTGGATTCTGCCTTCGGATTTTCAAATACGAAGGAGCCTATTTTATGGGTAAATTTAAATCAAAAGCTTACTCCATTAACTATTATCGCCGGATTATTTCACTAAGCTGGGAAGTAAAGCGTTCAAATAAGCGCCTGTTCTTAGTAATGATCTCGGCTTCTGCTTTCAAATTGTTTTTATAGGGGATTATTTTACCATAGCTTGTTTTCATTCCTTTTGGCAGGGCTATGCGGATCACAAAACTACTGTCTCTTAAAGGAAAAGGGGATACGTATTCTACTATTCCATAGATATAACCAAATTCTGAACTGGGGTAACTATCCAACCGGATAATAACCTGTTGCTTTTCTTCTATTTTTCCGATGCCCGTTTGCCCGGCAATAATTTCCCCGTAAAAGGAACTGTTTTCCGGCGCTATAAAGAATAGTTCCTGCCCGTTTTGTATGTTTTGGTTTTGCTGCAAAGAAGAAATAAACTGCAGACGGCCTTGTTCGGGCGCTAAAACTACGTAGCGGTTTACCCATTCGTCAATTTTACTTTTAAACTGGAAGAGGGCTGAAGTAAAGCGGTTACGCTGATCGGATATTTGTTTATTTAATTCAAGAATTTCTTTTTGTTTGTTTAGCCTGGCGCCTTTTTGATTGAGCATTTGCGCTTCCAATTGTTCTATAGCGCTTGCTTTGCCAATGAGTTTGCTTTTAGCCTGGCCTAATTCCAGCGGGGCCATTGCCTTTCCGCTGACTAATTTTTCCTGGGCTTTTAACTCGGTCTTTTGTAATTCATAATCCTGGCGGAGTAATTCTTTTTGCCGCTGAAGAGTTTTATCCTGCTCAGAGAGATAGGCCAGGTCCTGGTTTAATGCCTGCATTTTTTGAAGATAAAAACCATGACCAAGAATTTGCAGGGTTTCCTGATAGAGGGGTTCAAATTCAACATAGGCTTGTTGCAGTTCACCCAAAGAATTCCAGCCTGGCAAAGGGGTATTTGCAAGGGTTCCCAGCTGATTATTCTGAATGTTCAGTTCGGTTTGTATTACCCAGTTTCGCATATTTAATACTTCCTGGTGGTTTCCGGTACTTTGTAAGAAGGCGAGGGTTTGGTTTTTTTTAACCAGTGCACCAGTATTAACCAGGAGTTTTTCGAGTTTTCCTTCTGTTCTGGACACTACTTTTTTTGGTGAATTTACGGCAACGAGGTATAAAGGGGCTTTGGTGACATCGGGGTATTGAACAAACCAGGAAAGTATTAAAAGGCTGCCAACAACCAAGGCCATCAGCATAATTCCCCGCCGGATGATCCAGTGAGGCTGGTGACTGATAATATCCCGGATCTCATCGCTTATTAATTCATCATCAGGCACTAATTTGGGATCAGGAAGATTCTCCGGCATAATTTAGTCTCCTAACTCCAATTGATTTTTAACGAGTGTATAATATTCGCCTTTCAGGTTAATTAATTCCTGGTGGGTCCCACGTTCTGATATTTCTCCCTGATGAAGCACGACGATCTGGTCGGCATTTTTTACGGTACTTAAACGGTGTGCCACTACCACAACGGTTTTGCCTTTCAGGAAGTGTTCGAGGTTTGATAGTATGGTACTCTCATTATTTGCATCCAGGCTATTGGTGGCTTCATCTAAAAATACAAAATCAGGATTTTTATATACCGCCCGGGCAATTAATATCCGCTGCCGCTGACCCATACTGAGTCCGTTTCCTTCTGCCCCTATTTTGCTGTTTAATCCTAAAGGGAGGTTCTCTATCAGGTCGGTAATATTAGCAATTTCAACGGCATGGTTCAGAAGTTCTATATCTATTTTCTCTACGCCTATGGCTATATTCCTTGCAATGGTATCTGAAAAAATAAAACTATCCTGCATCACTACCCCGCAGTGTTTGCGCCATGCTTTATGACTAATGATGCTTAAAGGTGTACCTCCAATTTTGATCTCTCCCCGCTGAGGTTCATAAAATTTTAACAGGAGTTTTAAAAGGGTTGTTTTACCACTTCCGCTTACGCCTACAATGGCAGTTGTTTTACCTTTTGGGATAAAAAGATTGATTGTTTTTAACACCGGGCTACTGCCTGCACCGGCATAAGTAAAGGTCAGATCCCTGAATGTAACTCCCGCTAAAGCCGATTCTTCTATCGGTTTTCTGCTGATGTTAAGAGATGTGTTTTGTTCAGGAGCCTCCACTAATAACTCCGGGGAATTGGACAGCGCAGTTTGCCCGCCGGTTAAACTACGGGTAAAAGAGTAGGGCAATGTATAGATGAATGATTTATTTAAGGGTTCTTCATCTTCCAAATGGTGTATTTCATTTAACCTGTCCATACTGATCTTTGCATCCTGCCAGCTATGTAAAAATCCTATCATTTGTTCAATAGGACTGTTCAGCTGGCCAATAATATATTGTATAGCCAGCATGGTGCCCAATGTCATATCTCCGTCTATTACTGCTTTTACACTAAAAAAGGTAATCAGAATGTTTTTTCCTTCATTAATAAAAAAGACTCCTGATTGCTGCCATTGGTCCAGGGAAAGATCTTTAACATTTAATTTGAAAAGCCTAGCCTGTATATGTTCCCAATTCCAGCGGATGGGTTTTTCACAACCATGAAGTTTAATTTCCTGCATTCCCTGAACCATTTGCAGAGTAGCGCTTTGTTCCTTTGCACTTACTTCAAACCGCTTATAATCCAGTTGTTTTCTTTTATTAAGGAACAAAATTATCCAAACGGCATAAATTATACTGGCGATCATAAATACCATAAAAACACTGATGTTAAAAATGGCCAGAACGATAGATAATAGTACTAAATTGATCAGGGAAAATATAATATTTACAGAGGAGCCGGTAAGAAAGGCTTTTATTTTTTGATGGTCGTTAATGCGTTGTAGAATGTCGCCAGTTTTTTTGCTGTCAAAAAAACTAAGCGGTAACTTCATTAGTTTGATGAGGAATCCGGTTAATATGGAAATGTTTATCCGTGTACTAATGTGGAGGAGTATCCAGCTTCTTATGAATTCAACAACCAGTTTACCCGAGAATAAGGCCATTTGAGCCATTAATACAATGTAAACGAAATGTATATTACGTGTATTAATGCCAGTATCTACTACACTTTGTGTTAAAAATGGCAGAAACATTTGGAGTACAGATGCAACACCCAGGGCCAGCAGTAACTGAACTAACATTTTTTTATAAGGCCAGATGTAGCTGAATACATTTTTAAACCCTAAGCCTTGTTTTTCTGAGTGGTCGTCCTCTTCTTCCTCCTGTTCATGGAACATGGGGGTAGGTTGTAATAATAGGGCTATACCGGTTGATTCGCCTTTGAGTTTACTGCTAAACCATGCTCTTTTAAAATCTTCTTCCTGAACGGCAATTATTCCTTCGCCGGGATCGGCTATAATAAAGGTTTTTTCTTTTGATCTTTTAAACCAGTTAGATTTGCTTTTTACTTTATAGAGTACGACAAAGTGATTTTGGTTCCAATGTAATATACACGGTAATGTGGCTTCTTCTGTTAATTGCTCATAGGTAATTTGCACAGACATGGTATGAAAACCAATGCTTTCAGCCGCTTCACTTATCCCTAAGAGGTTTACTCCTTCTTTTCCAATCTGTGTTTTTTCACGTAAGGATTGTACAGAAAAGCTCTTGCCAAAATGCTTACAAATCATAGCCAGACAGGTGGGACCACAGTCCATGCTGTCGTATTGCTTAATGAATGGGTAGGCCATGATTATGTTACTAGATCTTGGCTGGTATGTGATAATTGCGCAGGAGGAAAAGATTCTTCTGATAATGCTCCTAAATAATCAGCTATATCTTTCGGCTGATAAGGTTTTACTATGGGATAGCCATTAAGAAATACGGTAGGAGTGTATTGTATATCTGCCTGGTTAATCCATTCATGGTGGCGTTCTAAAATTTCATCTACATCAATGTATTCGCTTAAATGGTATTTTTCTTTAAATTTTCCCATATCCATATCTTTATACCAGTCATGCAGTAACTGGGCGGTGTCTATTGACCTGGCACATTGCAGGAGGTAAGTCACGGCTTTGGTGTATTCATCTTCTTTATCATTAGGAGAAACAACAAATCGTACGGTTAATCCTAAATCATCATCCTGCGTTTTTATAAGTTGATGCAATACTTCATGTACTGATGCACAGGGTGCACAATAAGGATTACAGGCTACAATGAGTTGTAAGAATGCTTCTGGATTACCAATAAAGAGGTCATTTCCCCAGGGAGTGGTGCTTACCCTTTTTTGTTGAAGTAAATGAGCTAAAAATAGTTCCGAATTACGCTGAAATTTCTTAAGCTGAATATTTTTATCATATAATTTTTTGTTCAGATCAAGCATTTTCCGAACGGGTAACCAGAAGATACCGGGTAACAGCCACATTAAAATAGCGGGTAAAATATATTGAATATGCAATGGCCAGAAGCTGGAATGCCAGGTTAGTTGAACAGTTGCTAAAGTCCAGAGAATACCTGCTACAATAAGACATAAAGTACACCATTTCTTAATGATAAACCCCTGGCAATAAATTGAAAATAAGGTAACAGGTATACTTGCAAAAGATAAGAGGGTAATGATTTGATGAGAGGCGCTGACAAATGCTGTATTATAAGAAATAGTGCTTATTAATAATAAAATAAGCATTCCGGTAAAGAACGACAGGCAAATATCTGATAGTTTAATGCCCAAAGGAAGAATAGAAATATTAGTTTGTGTAACTTTATTACAGTTTGAATTATTGTCTTTACCACAAAGTTGGTTAGAAATGATGTTGCTAATACCCATTTCCTGTAATACACTTGCAATGCTAATTATAATGCCAGTTATACTCAGACCAAGGAGTAAACTATTATGCAGAGAGAATACCTGGAAAAGAGCTGCTGTTATTAAGAGAAAAACCAGGATAAGGGGAGAGTATTGTAAAATCTTGTTTTTTTTTGCTTTTTCCGATAGTTCGATGCTTTCGTCGGGCAGTACTAATTTCTCCGATTTCTCTGCGATAATTAATATACCATTCCATTGTTCATAAAAGTCGGGGTATTCTTTTTCTATGGAAGCCAGGTCTTTTATAAGAATAAAATCTTCTCCTGTAGAAGTTTTTACATGGGCAAGGAAAGGAACAGGGGCTTCGGGAAGAGATTCTCTTTCTATCTGTATAGCAGCATGTTCTAAACCTATTTTTTGTAACAGATCAGTAATGCTGAATGTTGAAGGATAATCAGGATGTGACAGTAATTGTTCTTTTACATAATCAAAAGAAATATCAATCCCCATTAACTTCAACCACGTGTATATTCTTTCTTCGATAGCAGACATTTATATTTCTTAATTAATAAGGTCATTAAGAACTCTTTTATAAATAAGGGCCATCCTTTTTTATAAGGATGGCCTATGTTAAATTAAGAACAAACTACTATACAGTTACCGCATGCAGCAGAACCACAATTTTTACCGTTAAAAGGCACTCCTGGCTTTGAACACTGAGTTCTGCAATCACCACCTTTTAGACCACCATTAACTGATTTTTGTTCTGATTTGTTTAACACTTTTGCTGACAATAAGATTGATTTCATCTTGTTTAAAAATTAAAAAATTCAATGCCTACTCTGGTTCAGGTTTTCGGCGTCGCCTGTTGTATTAATTTTTATTCTGCTTAAAAACTTAATAAGGCCATCCTTATAAAACAGGATGGCCTTAGCTTATAATTGATTAATTACAAACTTTTACACAACCACCACAAGCTTTAGCGCCACAACCACTAACTGATGTTGCTTCACCTGTTTTTTTACAAGCATATTCACAGTTGCCAGGAAGAGCACCTCCGTTAATTGATTTTTGTTCTGCTTTGTTCAGCATTTTTGCTGATAATAAGATCGATTTCATTTTGTTTAATAATTAAAATTTATTGCCTACTCTAATCCAGGTTTTCGGCGTCGCCTGTTGCTTTAAATTGAGCGGTCTAACTTAAGGGTTTCTTATAACATAATTATAAATTATTTTTAATTTATAATAATTATCAATAATAATTATAGATTCATCATTATTATTATAGAGTCATTAAAATAACTAAAAGATTAAAAATTATATTTATTAAATCTTTATGCTATTGATACTCATGCGTTTATTATTAAATTAATAACAGTAATTATTATTTAATAATATCTTCTAATTTGAAAATAAGAAATTTTTAATGATATTGTGAATTTTAAAACAAGAAGTAATTCATGTACTTTTAACGTTAATTAATGGACTATGATAATACGCCCTGCAAATTTTAGTGATATTTATATTATACATCAATTAGCTAATAAAATATGGCCGGTAACTTATAAAAACATTATTTCTGATGAGCAGATAAATTTTATGCTGGATAAAATGTACTCAGAGGAAGCATTAACTAATCAAATTAATGCTGAAATTGAATTTTTACTGGCAGAGGATGAAAATAAACCTATTGGTTTTGCAGCTTATTCACTTACAGCAGAACCTCCGAATAAAATTTATAAGCTGCATAAATTATATATTCTACCAACTGAACATGGGAAGGGTACAGGTAAAAAGCTGGTTGATGAAGTAATCAAACTAGCGCAACCTAAAGGTGGAAAAGTATTGGAATTAAATGTAAACCGGGCAAATCCTGCTCTTGGATTTTATCAAAAATTGGGTTTTGAAATTTATCAGGAAGTTGATATTCCTTATTTTAAGTTTGTGATGAACGATTATGTAATGCGGATTTCGCTCTAATCATTTTTAAATAAGTAAAGGAAATTTACTACTTTAGTTTAGGGATTCTCTTTGGTGTATCACTACCTGCTATAATGCTTCTGGAACTTAATGCGATCGCCTTGATTGTAGCCACGATATTGTTTATATCAAGAGTTTCAAGTCCATCATTAACAGTATGATAAAATTTATCGGTATCAATTTGATCTGTTGAAATAGTATGCGCAGGTACGCCTAATGCTGCCAAAGTTGCATTATCACTACGGTAAAAAAGATTTTGCTTAGGATATGGATCAGGATAAAATTTAAAACCGGTACCTTCTAAATTTCGTTGTAATATTTCTCCAAAATCCGATTTCTCATAACCTGTAATAAAAGCAGTGTTTTTACCAAACTTAGAATTCTTGCCAATCATTTCTATATTAAACATAGCTACTACATCCTCCGGATTGAGCTTTTCTGAAAAATATTGAGAGCCAAAACCTCCAGATTCTTCGGCAGTAAACGCTACAAATACTAAGGTCCGTTCATTACTGTTTAACTTTTTATAATATTTAGCTAAGGAGATCATAGCTGTTATTCCTGATGCATCATCATCTGCACCATTTGCAATCGAATCTCCTTGTACAGGTTCTATTATTCCTAAATGGTCATAATGTCCTGAAAAAATCACTAACTCTTTTTCTTTTGACTTACCCGGCAACACACCAACAACATTAGAAAGCGGGGAATTTTCAATATGATTTGTAAAATTAACACTGTATTTCCTGGCCTCAGTAACTCCTAAAATAAATACAACATTCCCTTTTTCTTTGGCTTCGGGTACAATTCTTTCCTGTTTGCTCCTTAGCTGTAAACGCTTAAATGCATCCGCATATTCGCGGTCAACTAATACCAATACTGTTTTATCCGATTGAACGATCGTACGATACCGGCTAAAGAAATTCTCGCCTGGTTTTATAGTTAATATTTCAGCGCCTGATAAATTAGTTAAATTAACCCTTTCATGATCCGAAATAACCATGACATCATCATCAGGAATAGTTTGTCCGTCAATTATGACTTGTTGAGTAGCAGGTTTTATACGCGTCGTAGAAAACGACTGTCGAAATCCGCTTTCAGAGGATAAAGGTTTTAAACCAACCTGCTTAAACTCATTCTCAATAAAAATGGCTGCTTTTTCAATACCCAGAGTAAATATTCCACGTCCCTGCATATCATCAGCAGAAAGTCTGCGAATAATACGTTCTACATCACTTCGCTTAACTAATTGCTCTGGCTTTTGTGCAGCGCATGAACTCCAAAAACCAACGAGTAAAAAACCTAAAACTATCTTTTTCATTTTTAAAATCATCTTATATTACCAGATTTATATTTCAGAACCGGTTTTTAAATTCCGTAAAATCCTCTTTAATCAATTGTTTCCGATGATCAATTTCCGCTTCTATTTTCGTATCCTGCACACCATCTGTAGCGGCTATATCGTAGTCTTTATGTTTGTAGGAGCCATGTATAGAAGCATCTTCTACATTTTGTAAGGCTACATCATAAGGTCCTTTATTACTCATTAATTTAACAAAAACAGGCAGGCACTCAAATAGAATAAATAAAAATCCAATAAATGAAATAGCCAGGTAATTATCCGTATCACGCTTCCCATCTTCTTTAAAACTAAGCTGACCTAATGCCCGGTTTCGGTCAGCAAAACCGGCCACATTAGATAAACTGTCCAATTGTTTAGTGCTGAACAATCTTTGGTCTGATAATCCGTCTAACTCTTTCCTGCGAATGAAAAAGTTATCCATATTTATTAATTCGCCCCTTAAGGTTTCTAATCGTTTCTCTTTTTGTAAAACCAGGGCTTCCTTTTGCTTGGCGTAAGTTCCGTAACCAGTTATACCCGATGTCTGATTAGTTTTATCGCCAAAAACTTCCTGGTTTAAAATATACCTGGATTGTTTAATGTCTTTTTCCAGGGAATCTTTTTCTTTCTTAAAATCAGCTGTTTTTTGTAACTCTAAAGTATATTTTTTGGTAAAAATTTTATTTAGCGTATCAATTTTAGCACGTTGGCCATTCAAATAATTAGTTTTTAATTTCTGGCGGATCTCTTTATCAAAGATCTTTAATTCCAAAGGCCTTGAAATGACTAAACCGATCATAATAGCCAGTAATATCCGTGGAGTTGCCTGTAAAATTTGTTGCCATGTTGTTCCGCTTTTGCTGATGCTTGAAACAATATAACGATCCATATTAAATATAGCCAGTCCCCATATTATCCCGAAAAGGACAGCAAAAAATATAGCTGTTGAACTTCCGGAAAAAACAAAATACATAGCATAACCGCCGGAAAGCGCTGCAAAAAGGGCTGTAAAAAATATAGTAGCGCCAATACCTACATATTTGTTATGTTCAGTTGGATTTTTTTTAAGCGTAGCAACATGAGCTCCTGAGCAGAACCAGAAAAAATCAGTAATTGTTTTCATTAATGGTTAAAAATGAGAATAAATTAAATAGTAATGAAACGCCGGGTTTGCAAACATGTTACAACATAAATAAATATACAATAATCAGATTTAAACAACCTGCTTATTTAACGCTAATTATATAGGAGATGTTCAACGCGATTATTGACAAAAACTGTACATTTACATCAAATTCAATGAATAATTATGAAAGAAATTACTGTACAGGAACTAAAGCAAAAAATTGATGATAATGAAGATTTTCAATTAATTGATGTTCGTGAACCATTTGAATATGAAATGTCTAATTTAAACGGCGAAAATATTCCCTTGGCCGGAGTTTTAATTGAAGCTGAAAAAATCAGCAAAGATAAACCGGTAATTATGCAATGCCGTAGCGGTAAACGAAGTGCGCTGGCAGTTATGCAATTGGAGCAGCAATTAGGTTTTACTAATCTTTATAATTTAAAGGGCGGGATTTTAGCCTGGGCAGAAGAAATTGAACCTGGTATGCAAGTTTATTAGGTTATGGCAAAAAAGATTGCACTTAATGTTCTGTTTAATATTGCTATTATAGTGTTAGGACTTACTTTAGTCTGGGCGTTTAAAAATAGCCTGTATTTATATGCAATAATCAGCGTTTTTGGACTTATAGTATTTATTATTCTTAAAATAAAACTGGTTAAAAGTGTCCGTGAGCTGGCTAAAAAGGACAATCATTCTTTACAAAAATGATTTTAACTTCTGAAGATCTATCTGAATTTTAATCCCAAACCAAATTCATTATTTAATACCCATTTGCCCTCTTTAAATTCAGGATCGAGGTAAGGATTATTACTCGTTAAAAAAGGCCCGTCTAAATCAGCCCAGTCACAAAGCGGAGCTAAGGCTGCACCAGCTAAAGTGCCGCAACTGGTTTCGCTCATACAGCCAATTAATACTTTTAAATCCAGCTCTTTTGCTTTTAAAATCATTTGGTGGGCTTCATACATACCTGCACTTTTCATGAGTTTTACATTAATCCCGTGGTAAATTCCTTTAGCGTTTTCAACGTCTGCAAAACGCTGTACGGCTTCATCACCAATTATCGGAATTGGGCTTCGTTCGGTAATCCAGGCATTTGAATCAATATCCGTTTTAGCCATTGGCTGTTCTATGAGTAAAGCCCCCTGTTCTGCAAGCCAGTTAACCATATCTAAACCTTGTTCTTTATCATTCCAGCCCTGATTTGCATCTATATATAAGGGTTTATTTGTAACGGTTCGGATAATATTAATTAATTCCTTATCATTATCACGACCTAATTTTACTTTAATAATTTTTGCATGTTTGGCTTCATTTACTTTATTACGGATGATTTCCGGGGTATCAATGCCAATTGTTATAGCCGTCACAGGCATTTTTGCAGGATCAGAGCCAAAAATCTGGTAACATGGTTTATTTTCAATTTTCCCCTGTAAATCATGCAGGGCTATATCAATTGCTCCTTTAATATTAGGATTTCCAGTTTCAATATGATCAAGGTAAGATATGATCTCTGCATAATTAAATGGATGTTTTACCCAGGATAGATCAACTTTTGATAAGAAGGTGGCAGCTGTTTGTAAATTTTCGCCCATATAAGGCACCATGGATGCTTCACCAAAACCCGTTAAATCTTCATGGTGTATTTCAACCAGCATAAGGGGCGTTGAAGTACGGGAAAACTTAGCGATAGTAAAGGGATATTTTAATTTAAGGTCAAATGGTTTATAAATTATTTTCATTGTTAAAACGCTGTTGAATTTTTTTTGCTAAATAACAAAATTATTATGTTCTAAATTTGTACTTTCGGATTCTAAACTTTTAAAATATGAAAATTTCTTTTATTTACTACCGCCTTCTGGCGCTGATATTAGTAACATTTATAGCTTCTTGTGTTAGCTCCCAAAAGTCTTTAAACAAAGGTGATTATGATAAAGCGGTTTATAAATCCGTAAATAATCTTCAAAGAAAAGGCGATAATCCTAAAGAAGCAGCAACATTAACACAGGCTTATACTTTGGCAACAGAAAGCCACCAAAGAAATATACAGGAGGCAAAACTCTCTGATAATGTATTGCGCTGGGAGGTAATTATACAGGAGTATGCCGCGTTAAATAACCTGACTGCTGAGATTAGAAAATGTCCGGCATGTCTTTCGGTAGTTTCTATTTCTGATAAATACATTACTGAATTAGCTAACGCTAAACTTAATGCGGCTGATGTACGTTATGCCAGAGGAATAAAGTTATTAGCTGAAAGAAACAGGGAGAGCGCTAAACAGGCTTATACCGATTTTGGAGTAGCCGAACAATTATCCCCGGGATATAAAGATGCCAAGGCAAAAATAGAAGATGCTTATTTAGCCGCCATTCTGAAAATTGTGGTTGAGCCTGCTGAGGTTAACCGTGGTACCTATGAATTAAGTAATGAGTATTTCCAAACTAAAATAATGGAATACTTAGAAAAGTATGAAAACCGTACTTTTATGAAGTTTTATTCCACTACTGATGCTAAAAGCCAGGGATTAGTGCCGGACCAGGTATTAACCTTTAAGTTTGATGATTTTGTAGTTGGCCAAACCTATACAAAAGAAAAGGTAGAAGAAGTTAGCCGTGATAGTGTTAAACTTGGAACATCTAAGGCTGGTGTGGCATACTATGGAACGGTAAA
This sequence comes from Daejeonella sp., assembly GCA_049660965.1. Classification (GTDB taxonomy): domain Bacteria; phylum Bacteroidota; class Bacteroidia; order Sphingobacteriales; family Sphingobacteriaceae; genus Daejeonella. The sequence goes on from JBASZP010000300.1 coordinate 17,858, forward strand.
AGCAAAAGTGAGCATATTTGAGAAAACGGTTACTTCCAGCGGTATATTGGACTTTAGGGTAAAGGACTGGCGGACAAAAGATATTATTACACAGGAAAAAATGCCCGGAACTTATGTTTGGCAGGAGAAATGGGGCTCTTACCAGGGCGATGAAAGAGCTTTACCTGCAAACTATCTGCAAATAGTTAAAAAGAAAGAAAGCTATCCTCCCGGACCACAATTTCTTTTTATAGAATTTACCAAGCCAATTCTTGCACAGGTAACCAGTAAAATAAAATCATTTTACAGCAAGTACTAAACTCAGTTTCATTAAATTTCTAAAATGCACCCGTCTTATTTACCATAAGACGGGTGTTCTGGCTTAATAGTAAATCCATTTTATAGAATTTAGAGGCTTCCGCTGTTCGGCATGTTCTAAAAGGCATGCCGAACTTAGCAATAAAATTGGATTTACAATCCACCTTACTTTTTGCTTTATTTTATATTTCCCGAGCAGGTATTTTACGTGGCAAAGGTGACAGGCGGATTAAAAATCCTTTTTATCAATTAGTTCGGAATGCCCTGCGGAACATTCCGAACAGCGGAGGATTAAAAATCCTTTTTATCAATTAGTTCGGAATGCCCTGCGGAACATTCCGAACAGCGGA
>JBASZP010000301.1:0-1803 GCA_049660965.1 Daejeonella sp.
TGCTAAAAGTGTTGATTATCCTATATTTTAGAATATTATTGCATCACAAAGATGCAAGTAAAACCTTAAAATGTTGTAGTATTGTTGTAGTAAAAAATACCAAAAAGTGGCTAATATCAAGGTTGTATTAAGAAAGGAGGTAAAAAAAGATGGCAGTTCACCTTTAGCCATCAGAATAACGAAAGATCGTAAATCTTCGTATGTTTATTTGGAATATAGCATTAATCCGAAGGATTGGGACGATAAAAACCAGAAAGTAAAGAAGTCACACCCGAACTCGGTGAGATTTAATAACTACCTAGCTACAAAGGTTGCTGAAGCATTGAACAAATCTTTGGAGATAGAAGCCGAAAAGAAAAATGTCACCTCCGTTGCGGTGCGAGAGAAATTGAAACCTACAGCAATCTGCACATTCTTTGCTGTAGCCAAAACCTATTTAGAAGATTTGCATGCAAGCGGAAAGTATAATCAATATACAGCTGACAAACCTCGAATAAAACATTTCAAAGATTTTATGAAAGGGCATGATATTGCCTTTGCCGATATTACCGTTTCCTTACTTGAAAAGTTTAAGGTGTTTCTTAAAGGAAATTTTAAGAAACTTGAGGCAGATCAGTTTGTTGCTATGTCTGACAGAACTATTATTAACCATCTTGTTGTTATTCGCTCCGTATTCAGCAAAGCTATCAAGGCAGGAATTATTGATAAAAAATACTACCCTTTCGGAACAGATAAAATAAAGATTAAATTTCCTGAATCTATCAAGCTGGGTTTATCTTCTGATGAAGTGAAAGCACTTGAACAACTTGACCTTTCTGAATTGCCAATCGAAAACCATGCAAGGAACTTGTGGTTATTTTCGTTTTATTTAGCAGGAATGAGGGTCTCGGATGTGTTTCGTTTAAGGTGGTCCGATATTCAAAATGACCGGTTGCATTATGCAATGGGAAAGAATGCCAAAAGTGGCTCTTTCAAACTACCTGAAAAGGCTCTTGCCATATTGAAACAATATGAATCAGAAAGGGAAAGTTTTGACGATTACATATTTCCAGAGTTAAAACGGTTAGAGAAGAAGGAAAGCAAGTTTATTCAACAACGTACGATTGCTTTTGCCGCCAGCCGGATTGACAAGTTTTTAAACAAACATATAGCACCGATGATTGACCTAACAAAGCCACTTACTATGCATATTGCACGGCATACATTCGGGAATATTTCAGGAGATAAAATACCTATTCAAATGTTGCAGAAGCTTTATAGACATTCATCCATTACAACTACAATAGGGTATCAATCAAACTTTATCCATAAGGATGCGGATGAGGCTTTAGATGCTGTTGTTTCCTTTTAAAAGAAGGGCTATCGTATTTTGACTAATTGAATAATTTTGGTGATGGTGTAAACGTCAACCACTGGTTGATGTTTATCTGTTCTGATGTTTTCAAACAAGTTGATTACTGAAAAACTCCTGAGTCATACGCTCGACGGTATCCAAGTTACTATGTTTGAATCTCAAGCGAAGTATAGGGTCGCAAGAAATATATATTACTATGCCTAAGATTTTCAAACAAATCGAAAGGTCTATAGGATATTAAATTCTGATTGGCATCTGGAAATGCGATTTCAAGAAAGCAAGGGAATGCATGACTACCCGGTTTCTGAAATGGTATTTCGTATAATTTCCCGCGTATATCTACGCAGTTGGATTCGGGTTTGTGAATTATCATCGCAAATCCAAATTGCTGAATAGATATTTGTGAAAACAATCATGTTCTGAGAGATAAAGGCAAAATGTGCTAACAT
>JBASZP010000302.1:0-1524 GCA_049660965.1 Daejeonella sp.
GTTATGGGAGTATAAACATTATAATAGGCGGTAGCCAAACAAGCCACGATATCACAACAACGTCTTAGCCAGTAGGTTGAGTATTAGTGATGTCAAAAATACATGGTGTGCAAAATCTTACCCATTATCGGGTGTAGGCACAGTAAATCACTGTAGATACCATGTATATTTTATACCTCGTTATGACAAGAGGTTAATGGTCAAAAAATATGAATTTAACATTTCTTGCTGCGGATCGTTACCGCTAAAGATGCTTCGGGAGTAAAATCCCGCAGGTTGGATTCCTGCTGAAAGACAGATAGTCAAAGTCATAGGGCTTAGCCCGGAAGCAAGAGATGTTATTTTATTAAACCCTGAAAGAATATGGTTTAACGTGGGGTGCTGTGGGTGCAAGTCTAACTAACTTGACAACATGGCGCTGCAACGGTTTCCCTACATATTTGTCCGAAGTAATCTTTGGTAGTTCTTAGATGAACTGGACAAAATATGTTTAAAAACTAATTTTATATATGCAGCGAGTTCAAAGTCTCGATAAATGGTGATGACATATAATGTAAACCAACCTGCATCAATCATGGCACACTGTTTCCAACTTATATCTAAAGCATTAAATGATGCAATTCCTCTCAATACAATTGATAAGGAAGTTTGTGAACTAATTGATGTTCCTATACATACCAAATGGTATGGTGGTGGGGTAACAGATTGGTTCAACAGTATTTGCACATTTTGCAAACCTCTTGACGATCAAGAGTTAGCCGAAATAGTATATGAAATTGAAGGTGATAAAGGGCTTCTTGTTCTTAATTACTTGAAACAAAACTATACTATCAGACACTGGCGAGAATCAGGTTTTGCATAAGATAGAAACCACCCGACATGAGAAACGTAATAGTTACTCATGCACTAAGTTCGGTACGCTGGAAGAAGCCAGTTGATTCCGATTGGGTGGTTAAAGAAATAAAATGTATAGGTTACAGTAGAACCTCTTGAACTATTTGCCTTGTGAAAGCAAGCGGTCTGAATTAACAGATACACAATAGTTTACATTTTTCAAAAGCATGTATCTCATGCCGTTCTTGGACGTAAACTGAGTGGTGGGCTTACCAGAAGCATTCTGGTTAATTCTTAGTAGTATGACTATTTGGGAATTTGAGGCTTTTTTAAAGTCTAAAGCTCGATTTGAAAAAAGCCAGTACAAGTATACTGCATTTTTCTTAACTGGAAAATTTGAAGGAAATACTGATTATGGGAGAGGCTTTTTAGAAGTCACTATCTATATAGGTATATCTGAAAAAAATCCCGGTTGTATTTCTATATCAAATATAGATGACGGCGTTTGGCAAGCTTTCGCTATAGGCGGTGTATTAATAACAGAAGAATTAGCAAAAGATGTCATTGAGCAGGTTTTCAATCCTCTTAATGGCATACTTCCTACAGAAAAAGACCTTAATGAAAAATTAATGGTATTTGGTTTGTGGGGAGAATTTACTGGTTAATTCATCAAGTGGTACAGCCTTAATC
>JBASZP010000303.1:0-1597 GCA_049660965.1 Daejeonella sp.
AGGGTTTAAAGCGCATATTAACGCAATAATCATTAATTCGAGGAAACTTAAAAAGTTAAAAGAATTTGAAATCAAAATTCAATAACAGATCCCGAAAATGCTTGGCTCAATACATGAGATATCAGTATGGAAAAGTAAATTTGACGCTCAGGTAATTTCAAATTAAGCGTCTCAAATCTCATATCTAAAATTCCCCCGTCTGATCCATGGAACCATTTGATTATAAATCTGCTCTCAAAAACATTCCGGCTAAACCGGGGGTGTACCAGTTTTGGTCTGCAGGCGGAGAACTGATATATATAGGTAAAGCCAAAAGTCTTAAAAGCCGCGTTTCTTCTTATTTTAATAAAGATAATTATCGCGTAAATGCTAAAACACGTGTTCTGGTGAGTAAGATCAATTCCGTTACCTTCACCATTGTTGATACTGAAATAGATGCCTGGCTGTTAGAGAACAGCCTGATCAAAAAACACCAGCCACGGTATAATGTATTATTAAAAGATGATAAAACCTACCCTTGGATCATCATTAAAAACGAACGTTTCCCCCGCATTTTCTGGACCAGGAAGATCATTAAAGACGGATCAACCTATTTCGGCCCCTATGCATCTGTGAGTATGATGCATACCATTTTAGGCATTATCAAAGAAATTTACACCTTACGCACCTGTAACCTGCCCCTTACACCGGAAAATATTATGGCGGGAAAATTCCGCGTATGTCTGGAGTACCAAATTGGAAACTGCAAAGGCCCCTGCCAGGCCTTTCAAACCGAAGAAGATTACCATCAGAATATTGAAGAGATCAAAGACATCCTGAATGGTAAAATAAGCTTTGTGATCCGTAAACTGAAAAACCAGATCGACCAGGCTACTGCCGGTTTAAACTTTGAACTGGCGCATCATTTAAAAACCAAGTATGATCTTTTAGATCGTTATCAAAGCAAATCAACCATTGTAAACTCTTCTATAACCGATGTGGATGTTTTTAGTATTGCTACTGATGATAAACATGCTTTTGTTAATTTTTTAAAGGTAATGAATGGTACCGTTATCCAAACCCAGACCATAGAACTGAAAAAACGCCTTGATGAAACAGATGAAGAACTATTAACTATTGCTATTTCAGAATTCAGGACACGCTTTAGTAGCCAGTCCAAGGAGATTATTGTTCCTTTTCAAATAGAATTAGATGATCCGAAAATAAAGTTTACCGTCCCCAAGCTCGGAGAAAAGAAAAAGCTGTTGGAATTGTCCGAGAAGAACGTCATGTTTTTTAAACGTGATAAACTATCACAGTATGAAAAGCTCAACCCCGAATTCAGAACAGACCGTTTATTGAGCCAGATGATGAAAGACCTGCGCTTAAACCAGTTGCCGCGACATATAGAATGTTTTGATAACTCCAACTTCCAGGGCAAATTCCCTGTTTCGGCCATTGTAGTGTTTAAAGATGCAAAACCCTCAAAAAAAGATTACCGGCATTTTAATGTGAAAACAGTAGAAGGACCTAATGATTTTGCAACCATGGAAGAAGCCGTTTTACGCAGGTATAAACGCATGCTTGAAGAAGAGGGAACCCTGCCACAGTTAATTGT
>JBASZP010000304.1:0-7352 GCA_049660965.1 Daejeonella sp.
AATTAAGGCATACATGCCAATAATCAGCAGCGGAACTAAAAAGGTCATAATTAAAAATGATTTCTTTTTAATCCGGCTTAAATATTCCCGGCGTATAATCAGTAATGTTTTTTTCATGGTTATGAATTTAGCTTTTTACTTTCTGGATAAAAATTTCGTTAATACTCGGCACAACCTCATTCAATGCAATTACCTGAACTTTTGGAATGAGGTCTTTTAATACATCATTTGCGGAGTATCCTTCATTAATTTTTAAGGTTAACTGCTTTTTATCTTCATTAATTTTCTCATCAATAACCGTGTAAAGATTTGTTTTGTTTACATCCAGATCCCCGGTATAAGAAATACGATAGGTATTATTCCGGTAAGAGTTTTTAATATCTTTTACTTTTCCGTCTAATATTTTATGTGATTTATGGATTAGTGCAATATGATCGCAAAGCTGTTCAACCGATTCCATTCTATGAGTAGAAAATATAATGGTTGCTCCATTACGGTTTAATTCTAAAATTTCATTGGTAATCACTTCTGCATTAACAGGGTCAAAGCCCGAGAAAGGTTCGTCCAGAATAATTAGTTCAGGGTCGTGTACCACAGTAGCTACAAACTGTACTTTTTGCTGCATTCCCTTACTCAAATCTTCCACTTTTTTGTTCCACCAGGTTTGCATATCCATTTTCTCAAACCAGTATTTTATCCGTTTGGTGGCATCGGCTTTGCTCATTCCTTTTAACTGTGCCAGATATAACATCTGCTCCCCGATTTCCATCTTTTTATATAAACCCCGCTCTTCGGGTAAATATCCAATTTTTGAAATATGCGAAGGGTTTAACCGTTCACCATTTAACCATACTTCGCCTTCATCAGGTGCGGTAATTTGGTTAATAATACGAATAAGAGAAGTTTTACCCGCCCCGTTCGGACCTAATAATCCAAAAATACTTCCTTTTTCTATTTCTAAACTTACATCATCCAGAGCCCGGTGTTTGGCATATTGCTTTACAATATTTCTAATACTCAGCATTTATATTCAGGGGTTTATAGTGTGCATTTATTACGGGTAAATTAACAGAAAATTAGAATACCAATTGGTAAAAATGTTACATCCCCTTTATTAAATATAAACTGCTTATTGTGAATATATATTTTAAGTTTTAAGGTCACCATAAACAGAGGGTTTTAAAGCGGATAGTATTTTTAGTTTAGTAAAGCAAATAAATAGCCCCTTATATATTTTAAAAATTCTAATTCACTTTCTAAAACCTTTATAAATATAGAACGTTATACATCTAACTAAAACCACTTAAAAAATGAAAAAGCTATTTGTTGTATTAACAGCTGTGACCTTCACGTTTACTGCGATGGCACAAGATGAAGGGGTAAAAAAACAGATGATCAAACTGTAAAGGTGGATGATCAATCCTTAACCCAGCAACCCAAAGATGGTGTTAAAATGGAAAAGGATAAAATGATGGTTATCAAAGATGGTAAAACTACGTTGATGGAAGAAACCTTAACACTCAATAACGGCACAAAAGTGAAAACAGACGGTACTGTTGAACTGGCCGATGGTAAAACTTTCAAATTAACTGATGGGGATCATATGGATATGGATGGTAAGCTAACACTCCATAAGAAAAAGAATCCAATGAAACATCCGGAAAAAATGTAAGTCTAATCAATAAAAACCTGACCAATTAGTGGTGATTTAGTCAATAAGGGTTAGGAGTTTAGTAGAGCCTGATAATCTAACGGATTATCAGGCTTTCGTTTTTATAGTTCAAGTATCATCCCATCATAAGCACATTCTAATTGAACCTCGTCCAGCTGACTTATCTTTTCCTTACACCCCTGCGGGCTAATAATAGTTAAGGGCTTTTCTCCGCATAGACTGATGCCTCCAGCAGAAAAAAAGGTAATCCGCCAAAATGATCGCCATGAAAATGGGTGATAAAAATAATATCTATACTATTCGTCGCTATGTTATTCTTCTTTAAGCCTGGAGGTACGCTTGCACCGCACCCAAGGAGGAAGTTGAGATAGGGAGTTTCAAGGTAAAAACAGGTATTCAGCCTGCCCCCGCTTCCAAGGGCATCACCACTTCCTGTTACTGCTAATTTAATTGGTTCCATTCTATTAGTAGGGGTTGATTTAATGAAGCCTAAATTATGCCAGACGTGCATAATAAAATATTGCTCAGAAGCACCGGGAAAAAGTGGAAGACTATTGAAATTAATACAATTTTAACAATTGCATCCTTTGAAAGAGATATAAGGATAAGATATATATATCATTTATAAACAGGCTTTTAATCTCTAATACATGTTATTTATTTAGGAAAATGTTGATTAATTAAAAATAAATAAAACATTAATGTTATAGTCATGTTGTATTGCTAACAAATTATTTTATTCAAAATCATTTCAAAATCAAAACAATGAAAACTATGAAATTTATTAAAGCATCCCTGATCGTTCTTCTTATTGCGGGTGCATTTACTGCCTGTAAAAAAGACAAAAAACCTGCTTTACCTACAAAGATTGAGGGTAAGTGGGCTGGTAAATTTGGCTCTAGTGTGAATGATCTAAAGGAGTTTAACTTTACTGTTAAGCCTGTAGAAAATGGCGAGGGTGTGCTGGAATCAACTGATCCTGGTAATCCTGGTAAAGTGTTAACAGGTACCTGGAAACTAACGGATGGCGTATTTAGTGGAGTACTTCCATATGATGGAGGTAACCATTATTCTTTTAGCGCTTCCTTTGATAGTAAGGAAGGGAAACTTACCCTGGGTACTTTAACAGATTCTGCAGATCCATCAGTAACAAAAATATTTTATCTGAATAAGGTAAAATAAAAAATCCAAATGCTAAGTTAACAAAGCCTAAAACAGCCGAGCTGTTTTAGGCTTTGTTATTTAAAGGATATTAATAAGAGCTTGGTAAATAACTTTGAGTATAATCAAGGCTGAACGAATCTTACACACACAGGCCACACTCCCAGCCCTTCTAATACCCTGATTTAAATAGAATAATGAGTAAAATCATTCCTTATTTAAACCTTCCCTATAATTTACTTAACTCATGATAAAGCCGACGTGTGGGCAAACCTACTACATTGGTATAAGAACCATTAATACGCTCTATACCTATTAAACCAATCCATTCCTGAATTCCATACGCCCCGGCTTTATCCATGGGTAAACCGGTAGCAATATAATGCCTGATCTGTTCGGGAGTTAATTTATTGAAATGAACCTCGGAAACTTCATAAAAAGTAGTGAATTTATCGTCTTTTAATAAACAAACCCCTGTGATCACATGATGCTTTTTAGCAGACAAGAGAGTCAACATTTCAAACGCATCTTCTTCATTATCCGGTTTGCCTAATACTTTATCATTTATGGACACGATGGTATCTGCCGTAATAACCAGTTCATCAAGAAGAAATTCATCAAATTCTTTTGCTTTCTTTTCGGCCACATAAACGGCAATTTGTGCAGGTTTTAAATTGGGAGGATAGCTCTCATCGACCTCTTTTTGCACGACACGAAAATCTAAACCCATCAGCTTTAAAAGCTCCTGCCGGCGTGGGGATTTGGATGCTAAAATAATTGGAAATTTGTTCATTTAATTTTTAGAGGTTATAATCTGACTGGCTAAAAACCATCCCGGGCAGAGGGGTTTAGTAATGCCATTTATTTTGTGTTTGTTTAGCCCGTTTAATTGTTTCTGCTTTATTCGCTTGCTAATATCGAATAATTTTCACGCTTAATTATTGTTGTTTGTAGTTTATCCTGATCGTTCATCTCCATATAAGGTATTCCAATATAATTTAAAAATTCTGCGCTTTTCCCAGGCAGTAAAAATTGCTCTAAATCTATAAACTTCTTATCAAAACATTTTGAAAAAATATCTTTTTCTTCATCATTGAAACTGATCATATCATCTGAATAGAAAATTTTTTCAATTATATTATTATTACTCTTTAATTTAATACTCCAATTAATCCTATCTTCTTCCTGAAAGAAGAAAATAAAATCATCAAAAATGCCTTTTAGATTGTCAAACTGATGTGTATAATAAAATTGAGAATTGTGATCAAATCCTGAGATAGCTGGCGCCGAGACAACTACCCAACTGTAATCACCATTTCTTTTGTATTCATCCAAAAACCAATAATCAGCAATATCTGCATCAACTATTGATATGATTTTAGAAACATTTAATTTGTTTTTCACTTCTTGTTCTGATGAAGATTTTATTGCAAAATATTTGGTATACTCTGACATGATATTTAACTTGTTTAGTGAATAATTATTATTAGTATTTCAAGGCTTAACTTTTAAAGAGGAAATAGCTTTGCACCAAATATAAATAGAATTGCTAATGTTCAGCATTTGTTCTTTAGCCCCTACATTACCAAACTGGATTTTAGCGTTGTACCTATCTATTATCTTGTTTAAATATACTTTACTTCTTAAGAACTCTTTCTTTAAACCCTGATCTTAGCTCCTTATTTACGAGTCGGGACTCCTTCCGAAGGACCTTTAGCTCCCTATTTAGAAGTCGGCACCCCTTGCGAAGGACTCTTATCTCCTTATTTACGAGCCGGAACTCCTCATGAAGGACCCTTAGCTCCTTATTCAGGAGTCGGAACTCCTTCTGAAGGACTATTAGCTCCCCATTTAGGAGTCAGCGCTCCCCATGAAGGACCTTTAACTCCTTATTTGCGAGTCAGTACTCCTTATGAAGGACCTTTAATTCAGTTTAATGAATTAATACTTAACCATTACCTAAACTTAAGGAAGAAACAGGAAATATTAGAGAAGTTTACTGGGAGATATCGCTATTTTTAGTCTTTTGGCCGCTTTGGCCGCTGTAACGCTCTGCGATTTTTTGTACCATCGTTTTAACGCTGGCATTATTTTTTGCAGATATTTTTAAACTTTCGTATACCTGGTCGGCAGCAGCCATCACATCAATACCCGCAGCCATCATGGTATCGCTTATTAGTTCTACCATAGACTGACAGGCAATTTGAACAGCCAGTAGATTGCTGATGAGATTAAAATCTTTTTCCATTTCCGGGGTATCAAAACTTCTCTTCAACTCATCGGGAAAGGTTTGGGCGCCAATTAAACATTGCTGTACATAGTTCACACTTTTAGGACCCATTTTTCTTAAGTTTTTTCTTTCAGTTTTAGTTAAGGCAATTAAAAATGGCATCAGGATTTTCAATTCCTCTATTTTTGTTAGAGCGGCTTGTTTATCTGTTTGGGAAAATGTTGCTGAAATAAGATTGGATTTTGCCATACTTCTATTTCTGATTTTATTAAGTTCAGAATAAAAATACATATTTTTTTCTTTGGGAAGAATATTAATAAGCTATAGAAATACACAAACAGGGCTAAAGCTTAATACAGAATTAGCTATAGGGTTAAAAACTCTCCTCTTCGGCAGAGGGGTTTTCATGATACCATTTATTTTGAATTTTTAATACTTTCTCTATAATATCCCTTACACAGCCTTCTCCCCCATTTTTAGGAGAAATATATTGGGATATTGCTTTAATTTCCGGTACAGCATCAGCCGGACAAACAGATAAACCAACCAGTTTCATCACTTCATAATCGGGAAAATCATCGCCCATATATACAATTTGTTCGGGATTGAGACTTTGCTTGGCTAAGAATTGCTGGTATATTTCAACTTTATTTTGAACGCCTAAAAAAGCCTGTGTTATTCCCAGTCCTTTTAAACGTAGCGCTATCCCATTAGATTTACCACCTGTAATTATGGCTACCTGGTAACCTTGTTTTATAGCTAATTGTAAGGCATAGCCATCTTTAATGTTAAATGTGCGTAACTGCTCGCCATTTTCTGTAACATGCACCAAACCATTGGTCAGAACACCATCAACATCAAAAATGAAAGCTTTAATGTATTGTAACTTCTCTAAAAACATCTATTTTAATGTGCTAATTTGATAATTTGAAAATGTGCTAATGGTTTATAATACCCTAATTGGTTAATGAGTTTAATGTTTTAATCTTTATGTCTTTAAATCAATTATTACTATTAGCAAAATATAACATTCTCAAATTAGAGCATTTTCAAATTAACACATTAATTTATTGATTATCCCGCCATTCGTAAACCCAGGCAGACTGAATTTGTTCCAGGTTTCCTTCATTGCATTCCTCGCGGGTACCTTTAAAGTTAGGCAAACTCAGTACCCACTCCAGCAGGTCTGTAAAACGTATCCGGTATATTTTAGATTCGTTAAAGTCGTTACCAAATTTCTCATAAAGTCCCATTGCAATGTCTTCATAATCTCCCCAGTATATTGGTAATTCAAATTTTTCGTTTGCCATAAAACTCTTTTATATTTTGCCGACCTGCTTTTAAATTAATGTCCTAAAAATTGGTTTTGGTCTGGTATGGTTACTTCAATATCTCCTTCAATTAAAATACACTGGCAACCCAACCTTGAATTAATGCGTGGATTAACCGCACGGTCAATGAAATCTTCTTCCTTGTCGGAAATTTCCTGGACGTTGTCCATTCCCCTGTTGATATAAACATGACAGGTACTGCATCCGCAAACACCGCCACAGTTATGCTGTAACTCAATTCCATTATCCAGGCAAACATCTAAAACAGATTCGCCCTGTGAAATAGGTAGTTCTACGGCTTTCTTTTCCGCATCTTCAAAATTGATCTTTATATTATAGATACTCATTATTCAACAATATTAAGCAATTAAACTAAGGCTTAAGAGTGCTTATTTATATTTACAATACTCTCGCTTAACATTTGATAAAGTTCTGCAAGCTTAGTATTGCTTTTTAATATTTCCAGATGACGGGCTAACGTATTATTATCCCCACGTACAGCAGGACCTGTTTGTACAGCTACCGGATCGTTCATTTGAATTTTTGCACTAGCCTCTGCAATTAAGGGGCGAAGCAGATCAAAACTAAGATCCTCTGTATTTAAAATTTGCTGTGATAAAGCGTAAAGATGATTAGTAAAATTACAGGAAAATACCGCTGCAATATGCAACGTTCTTCTTTTTACCGAATCTAACTCGATCACCCTTTCTGATAAGCGGTCTGCCATAGCACGTATTGTTGCCGTAACCTCGGCAGAACTCCCTTCAATGGCAATAGGTATAGTCCTGAAATCTATGGCGATGTTTTGAGAAAAGGTTTGTAAAGGATAAAAAACGCCTGTTTTAGCAGAAATTCCTTCCAATACATCTAAACCAACTGAACCTGAAGTATGAACAATAAGCTGGTTATCGAGATTTAATGCTTCAGCTACTTCTCTGATCGCATCATCTTTAACAGC
>JBASZP010000305.1:0-2598 GCA_049660965.1 Daejeonella sp.
GGACATAAGATCACTTAATCTCACATCATATTTTTCAATCAAATCTTTTATAGAAACTCCGGCTAAATGAATTTCATCTAAGTTCTCAAAACTATAGTATGATTTATCTCTTAACGAGCTCGTATTATCCGCTAGAGGATTACCATATTCTGCTTCATTTTCTCCATAAAAAATTAGGTTGATACCGTATTTAGCAGCAACTTTAGGTGCAAGATTTTTTTGGCCTAAAATGAAGGTTTGGAACGGGTGCATTAGATTTTCTATCGAGAGTTTAGTCAGCAATTTCATCACTTTACCATTACGATAAAAAGAAATATTGTCAAAACCACTATCTAACCAGTTTCTCCAATTCTGTAATCCATAGTCCGTATATAAGATTGGTGGCCAGGTAACGGTTAAGGGATTCATACCATACTTATATTTCAAAATATGTGCCTGATAAGCACTATCTTTTCCTCCACTTCCTGGAACCAGACAATCGTAAGAACCATCATTTTTTCTATGTTTATCTAACAATTTTACTAGTTCTTCTTCACGCATTCCCCAGTTGATGTTATCTTTAATTTCAGCTGTTCTACAAGCATCACAAACACCATCCTCATCGAAATTCATAGTAGTTTTCTTACTATCCTTAGTATGTTTAAATTCAATGGTTGATGCTGGTCTTTGATTAGACATCACGCATATTTTACAGAATTTTACCTCCGAAGGTAAACCATAAAATGCTTCTAGTTCTTGTTTTTCTTCCATCATATTAGATTATATTTTCTTGCCCAGTTTTTATATATAGATAGTCCATTTTCTCCACTTTTTTCCGGATGGTATTGTGTGGCGAATAAATTGTCTTTTGAAATCGCAGAACAAAATTCTATTCCGTCGTAATTAGTTTTGGTAATTATACACTCTTCTGTAGACGGTTTTACGTAATAAGAGTGAATAAAATACATAAACTCGTTGTTTTTTAAATCTTTCAAAGGTGTATTATCCCAACTTTGATTTGCGGCATATATTTTGTTCCACGCAATCTGAGGTACTTTGATCTTTTTTCCATTAAGTTCTTCAGGAAATCTTTTAATCACTCCTGAAATTAAATCCAATCCATTTCCGGCCCCAAATTCTTCGCTTTCAGTAAAAAATAATTGTTGACCTAAACAGATACCAAAGATTGGAGTTCCGCCCTGAACTTTATTTTTTATTACACCTACTAAATCCAGCGCCTTTAAGTTATTCATAGCTTCAATAAAAGCGCCAACGCCGGGCAAAATAAGTGCATCGGCATTCAAAACGTCTTCTTTTAATGAGCTTATTTTTGCATTTATTCCGACGGTTTCACATGCTTGATTTACACTAAATAAATTACCTAGCTGATAATCTATGATTGTTACTTTTTTATTACTCTCCATATTATAATCTACATTCAATGTTATGGCCGACCAAAGTATTTTTTAAAATATTAATGCTGCAGGCTTCAAAGGTATGAAAGTTTCTTTTTTGTTTTAAGAACTCTACATTACCTTCAAGCGTTGAACCCTTAGATTCATTTTCTTTAATAAAATCATAATGAAATAATGAAGAGATCATTACTGCATCTGCATGAGCTTTTTCTAAAACTTCAACAACATGAGTTTTTTTTCCGGCTCCACCATGAGCAATAATTGGACAGCTTACCAGGCTACTAACTTTTGATACCAAATCTAAATCAAAACCTTGACCGGTTCCTTCCTTATCAACTGAGGTAACTACGATTTCTCCAGCGCCAAGTTCATCAACCTTTTGAGCCCATTCGAAAACGTCTACGCCGGTGTACTCCCGACCGTTATCTGTATATGCCAGGTATTTGCCTTCCCCTTCCTTTATGGCTTCGATTGCAACTACTATTGTAGAAGAACCAAACATTCTTGATGCTTCTTTAATTAAGTTGGGATTTTTTATAGCAGCGGTATTCAGACAAACCTTATCCGCACCCGCTCTAAGTACTTCTTTAATATCAGAAATTGTCCTTAAACCACCACCAACAGTTATCGGAATAAATATTTTTTTTGCAGTATCTGAAATGATATCATGGAGACTATTTCTTTCATAAAGAGAAGCTACAACATCCATAAACATGAGCTCATCAGCACCTTGCTCATAATAGAACCTTGCAAAATCTGAAGGTTTGCCCAGAACTCTTAATCCTTCTAAATGAATGCCCTTTACTAAATTTGGACCTTTAATATCAAGACGGGGAATAATTCTAACTGTCTTCATTTATTTATTTTTTATTAACATCAGCCCTCATAGCTGGACTTAGATCGAAGTCCAGCCTCCATCAACAATTATGTTTTGCCCTGTTATATAATTGGCATCATCCGATAGCAAAAAAGCAACAGTTGGTGAAATATCTTCAGGTGTACCCATTCTTTTCAGTGGCACCTTTTTCTCATAATTAGCTATAAAGACAGGATTTTGTTTGTCAAAGATTCCGCCTGGAGATACTACATTTACTCTAATTTTTTGCGAACCAAGGTAGGAGGCCATATAACGACTTAAATTAATTAATCCACCTTTGATTGCAGCATAAGCAGCAGGCATTGTCATGCTTGTTCCATCATATAC
>JBASZP010000306.1:0-1865 GCA_049660965.1 Daejeonella sp.
ATGTGTAATAATAGCTAAATTGGAATAAGTTCCTTCTGCTATTTCTTCAGATAACTCAATATTCAATTGGTTTCCGTTAGCTTGATCTTCCATAAGGTAAAAATAAAAAGGCCCTAACTTAAAAGAGAGGACATTGAAAAATTTAGATTAGATTACTATTTCAACATAAAATTTAAAATCACTAAAACAGATCCAACAATAGCTAAAAATTGAACTAGCCCAACTATATATATTGATTTTATTAAATCTGCTTTTACATTAGCTAAATCCTCTTTGGTAGCCAATATTTCTTTGCGATTTTCAAATTCAGTTTTAACCTCTGTTTTAACAAATGAAATCAGGTCTTCAGCTTCTCTTTCACCAAGCTTATTTTTTAATATCTGAAAAAGTTGGATTTCGGAAACACTCATTGTTCTATTATTAGAATACAAATTTAGAAATATAATTGCAAACCTAAAAGTCCTCCCTTAAAAGAGAGGACTTTATAAAATTTATAATTTGAAAAATTAAGCTTCTACTTCTTCCTGTTTAGAAGCCATTAACTTATCATACTCTTCTTGTGAACCAACAATAATACGTTCATAATGACGTAATCCGGTACCTGAAGGGATTAAGTGACCAACGATCACGTTCTCTTTCAGACCTAATAAGTTATCGCGTTTACCACTAATTGCTGCTTCATTCAATACTTTAGTAGTTTCCTGGAAAGAAGCTGCAGAGATGAATGACTTCGTACCTAATGATGCACGGGTAATACCCTGTAACATTTGGCTTGAGGTAGCCGCAATAGCATCACGGGCTTCAACCAGTTTCATATCCTTACGTTTAAGCACTGAGTTTTCATCTCTTAACTTACGTACAGAAATGATCTGTCCTGGTTTCAGGTTAGCTGAATCTCCCGGCTCGGTAACAACTTTTTTATCGTATATCTCATCATTTTCTAATTGGAAATCCCAACGATCAACCAGTTCTTTTTCTAAGAAACGGGTATCACCGGCATCTTCAATCATTACTTTCTGCATCATTTGGTGAACAATGGTTTCAAAATGTTTATCATTGATTTTTACACCTTGTAAACGATACACTTCCTGAATTCCATTAACCAAGTATTCCTGAACTGCTGCAGGGCCTTTAATAGCAAGAATATCCGCAGGAGAAATTGAACCGTCTGATAATGGCATACCTGCTTTCACAAAGTCATTATCCTGCACCAAAATGTGTTTAGACAATGGAACAAGATATTTTTTGATCTGACCATCTTTTGATTCGATAGACATTTCGCGATTACCACGTTTAATTCCCGCTAAGGTTACCACACCGTCAATTTCAGTAACAACTGCCGGATTGGATGGATTACGTGCTTCAAATAGTTCAGTTACACGTGGTAAACCACCTGTAATATCGCGGGTTTTTCCGGTTGAACGCGGAATTTTAGCAATAACCTGACCCATTTTAACTTTCTCATTTTCCTCAACCGCAATATGTGCACCTACCGGAATATTGTATCCTTTTAATCCGTTACCTTTTTTATCAGCTACACGAATTACAGGGTTTTTAGTTTTGTCGCGGGTATCAATAATAACTTTTTCTCTGTGACCGGTTTGCTCGTCCGATTCTTCACGGAAGGTAACACCTTCAATAATTGCCTCAAATTCCGCTTTACCCTCAAACTCAGAAATAATAACCGCGTTATATGGATCCCAGCTACATATTTTATCCCCTTTAGAGATTTTAGCACCATCTTTCACATATAAATATGCTCCGTATGGAATATTATTGGCCATGATCATTTTGTTTGTACCAGACTCAACAATACGGAATTCTCCAGAGCGTCCTAAAACAACTTCAAGTGGTCCGTCCTCTGT
>JBASZP010000307.1:0-1607 GCA_049660965.1 Daejeonella sp.
GCTTCAGCAGGTCGAGATGATGCGAAATACTCGGCTTGGTTATATTAAACGCTTCGGCAATCTCCCCCGCAGACATATCTTTCTCCTTCAGCAGTTCCAGAATTTCCCGCCGCGTGGGGTCATTTAATGCTTTAAAAAGTATATTCAAGAAGAATATGTTTAAATATTTAGACAAATATCTAAATAAAATGGAACATTCAAAATATTATTTTCATCATTTTAGTTAAAACCTGTTGTTGACAGGATTTGGCACCAGAATTGATTTTTAAAAGCTAGAAAGATCAATCGTATGAAAATTGTAGTGATTATCCTGTTTGCTTTGGGTTTTGCGACAGGGATAAATTTGAATTTTAATTCCTCTGCTATCTTCACCCCGGAATATGTAGTTAAATCTTTCACTAAGGATTTTTCCGGAGCCTCCGAAGTAAGCTGGAAAAGAGAATCCAATTACCTGGTTGCCTCATTTCAATTCAATGAATTGCCCGTAAAAGCATTTTATACCGCAGAAGGAGTGCTTATAGGAACAGCTAAGAAAGTTGAAGCGGGGACAGTGCCTTCACATATCCTGGATTATATTGATCATAGCCAGGGACAGCCTGTTCCTTCAGAAATATTTCTTTATACAGATATAGATCCTTTTGATAACGTTTACCTACCCAAAACACGCAATACCCCTACCTTGTACCTGGTGAAACTGTATGTACCTGGAAAAGAATTAAATGCTGTATTTACGCCGAACAGGAAAGCGTATAACATAACTATCCCTGGTTTCTGATATTTAGCGCTAGAAATATTTTCAGTTTATACGTGTGTTAAAACCATCACTATAAATTAACACCGCATTTACCTTTTTTAGTTTTTTATTAAGAAATCCTTCGTAGATCAATGCCTGTAAGGCTTTGGCTTGACTTCATACGTATTCCTTCGTACATTTTCCCGCCACTCATCCTTTGTAAAAGGAAATTTTAGTTACTGGTACCAATTAAATTTTTTGCTTTTAAGGTGCAGGTACATTTGGTATACAAACTAATTAAAATATAAAAATCATGAAAAAGTTATTGATCGCAACAGGGCTTGCGTTAACAACAGCCCTCAGTTCATTCGCTGCCCCACTGGGCCCAACCGGTATTGATGCCAGTATTCTTTCCAGTTTTTCAGGCAAATTTCTAAGCGCGGAAAACGTGCAATGGGTTCAACGCCCTGATTACACGGAAGCTAAATTCACCTGGCAAAACCAGCTTATGCAGGCTTTCTATAGTACAGAGGGAGAGATCATTGCCGTAAGCAGAAAGATCAAATACGAAAACCTGCCACTTACCGCTCTTATGGCCATCGAGGAAAGATATGCAGGCTACACCAACGATGAGACAATTGAAATGAACAGCACAGAGGATGGGCTCAGGTACTATGTTTCAATAAAAAACCAGAGCAAAAAGATCATCCTCAAGATTACACCCCAGGGTGAGCTGAGTATTTTTAAAAAAGAGAACCTTTAAGCAATATGGACAATTTCTAAAAAAGCCTCTTTCTAATGAAGAGGCTTTTCTTTTTATTTGAAACGCTTTTTGAAATTCGGGTTCCTGTTGTTCCGGTTTTCTTCCCTGTTG
>JBASZP010000308.1:0-5683 GCA_049660965.1 Daejeonella sp.
GTCCGGATGTGGATTCCTGCCAGTTATAACTAAGCAGCCCGTTATTTTTTAATCTTGTTAATAAAGGGTATAAGGTTCCCTCTACTACCAGCAACTTAGCCTTCTTAAGCTCGTTGATGATGTCTGAGGCATATATTTCCCCTCGGGAAATAATAGAAAGAATACAATATTCCAGTATTCCTTTCCTCATTTGGGTTTGGGTGTTCTCAACTATCATGATACAAAGATATATGCTTTGTTTAGTAATATGCAATACATAGTAGTAAATATTTTCATTTATCGTGTATTTTGTTACAAAAAGGCAGACTTCAATAGAATAGGAAATGCTTTTAAAGGCGGTTAATCCAATATTTTTAAACAAATAGAATTTTGTTGTGTGTTTAAGGGTTTGCTAATATTTACTATAAAAAAGAGGGGGATTAGCTTACCTGCCTTTAACTGATCTCATAAAGAGAAATTAAATAGCTAACTTTTCGCTTACTTTCTGAATATCCCCAGTAATATTGTTTACAAGCTCCAGTTGTTCTGTTAATAGTTCTGAATCGGGATTTTGGATAATCATTCGCTGGCTTTTATCCCGCAAAGGAATTTCTGCTTCTTTAAAATTATCTTCTGATGCATCTCTATCAAATTGATGAATACTTTCACTTAAAGCGTATAAAGATTTTCTGACTAATTTGATATGATCCGGATTAATCATTCTGTTTTCGCTCTGTTGGAGTATAGAAATTAACGTGGCAATGTAGGAAGACAGAATATGATTTAATACTACAAATTTATGAAACTCCTTAATGTTTTTTTGTTTGCTTTTAGGTTCAGAAAGCATCCGTTGAAAAACACCTCCAATATTTGCTGTATTTACATATACATCTTTACGGGCAAGTTTATATGCGGTAATATCACGGGGTTTACCTGCTAAACCTTCGGCTACTTTTAATAAGTAATAATAGTTGGCTATTAAAACTTCACGCATAGTAGTTTTATACTGGCGGTATTCCCAACTTGGGAGAATAAAATAGCTGGCAACCAGACCAATAGAACAGCCTATAAATGTATCGATAATGCGCTCTTGTGCAATATTAAGATTATTTGCGCCCAAGAAACTAAACAGGATAAGAATATAAGGCGTCATAAACACAACACTGACTATATAATTTAAACGCTGGAAGCTATAAGCTCCTATCATAAAAATAAGAAGCAGGATGAAAAGTATCGTTGGATCTCTAATAACTATTAAAATACCTGCACCAATAATTCCGCCTGCCAGAGTGCCTATTAAGCGTTCTAAATTCCGCTGTTTGGTTAAGCTGAAACCTGGTTTTAAAATAACCAGAATAGTTAATAATATCCAATAGCTATGATGGCCTAATGGAAATGCTTTGGATACAATATAGCCTGCAAGACAAACCAAGGCTACCCGCAAAGAATGCCTGAAAATAGACGAATCCAAAGTAAGGTTGTTTTTTAACAGTTGAAAGTCAATGGGCTGATGAGAAACGAATTGGGGCAAATCTATTTCGCTGCGGATTTTCTTTGTTGATAAGTGTTTAGGATTAAAATAAGAATAGATCTGGTCTGTGCGGTTAACCATATTTCTAATATTGATCAGGATCTTTTTAAGTAAAAGATTATTTAAACCGTGTTCCTGTTCTACCTGGTCAATGGCAAATTTTAGTTTTTCCAGTTCAGGTTTAAAATCAATGACAGGATTTGGTTTTATGTTGCTGATAATATCATAACCCAGGTTATCAAGTTCATCTGCCAGTTTAAGAATGATGTGGTTAAACTCTTTTAATGCACTGGTTTTGCCATAAGTATCTCTTATTTTATAATAATCATAATAAGTAGCCATGGTTTGTTCAAACAGGTCAATAATATCTACAAATACCAGAATTAATATACGACCCATATTAGTGGGTTCTTTAACCATCATCCGGTTTCTAAATAAAAGTTCCCTTACAGTATCCTGGTGATGATGAACAATAATTTGCTGGTCAATAAGCTTTTTATAGTTTTCGTCATAATTGGTATTTACATCATAAAATGCAGCTTTGTATCGTA
This sequence comes from Daejeonella sp., assembly GCA_049660965.1. Classification (GTDB taxonomy): domain Bacteria; phylum Bacteroidota; class Bacteroidia; order Sphingobacteriales; family Sphingobacteriaceae; genus Daejeonella. The sequence goes on from JBASZP010000308.1 coordinate 2,062, forward strand.
AATAAGCGGCAACTTCCTTAATGCTTTCGCCCAGAGCCTGCTGAGATAAGCGGTAAGGCCTTATTTGTGTAACAGATAAACTTAAAATAAAATACCACAAACCACCCGCCAATATGTAAAAGGCATTTTCCCATACCGTTATTTCTGAGTGATTATTATCAATAGTTAAGATCATAACCAGCAGGGCGGCGGTACCAACAGATGAGGCACGATTTCCGTAAATAGAGAACATGGAGAAGAAGAAACAAAAGAGCAAAATTTCCAAACCGACCCAAACCGGATTTGTATTAATAAGCCGGGTTAAAATAGCTGACAGAGAAATGAGCAGGGCGCAAAGCAGCATTCCGTTTCGCTTATGGGCAACAGGACCGGGATTATCTGCCAGGCTGACACAAAGAGCGCCTAAAGAAACAACAAGCCCGATTTCTAGTTTTCCTAATTGTGCAAAAATCAGTGGTGGAAACAAAACGCCAACCGTAATGCGAAGTCCATCGGAAAAATATTGACTGAAAATAAAGGATTTGATTTCCCTTGTTTGTTTCATGTGAATACTATCTGTTATTAAGATAAAAACTGTCTGCTTGTTTTAAATATTTACCACTATTAAAAGAGATTGCCTCCGAAGTAACTTTACTAATTTAACTATGGTAATAGATGAAATATTGCTCGAAGGAGCTCTATTTTAACTTTCTTTTGTTTGGATTTTAGCGATTAGAAAAAAAATAATTGAGAGTGTCCCTTAAAGTGTGTAAATGGTTTAGGTATAATCGGAGTTAAAGGTATTAATTTTAGCTCTGTTTAGATAAATAATTTCAGACTGTTGAGCAATGAGCGGCCAGTTATTGATACAGGTTTTTTGCTTTACGGCGTTCAGTATCCGGGTATCAAATTTTAGTGGCTGAGGCTCAATTTTCAGTATATAGGTGTCAATTTTCAGTGTCTGATTCTTAAATTTGAGTATGCGAGATTCAATTTTCAGTCTCTGAGTGTCAAATTTCAGTGTATGAGGCTCAATTTTCAGTATTTGACTGTCAAATTTGAGTGTCTGAAGCTCAAATTTCAGTGTTTGAGTGTCAAATTTGGGTGTGCGAGGCTCAATTTTGAATATCTAAGGCTCAGTTTTCAATGTCTAAGTGTCAAATATAAAGTATTATAGCTTAAAATAATAGCTCTTCTAATGTCTTTTTTTATATCTGAAACCTGGAATAAGCTTGGATTTTGAGAAAGGAAACGCAATGTTTCTTCAAGTTTAGAAGTAAAATTACGTAATTCCTTTTCAGTCCAATGTTCTTCAAGATAATTAATGGTTTTTTCTAACTCTTCTAAGGCAAAATTAGTCCAAAGAATTTTATAGCCATTTTTCATATAGTTTTCTAGCGTTTGAATGCGGATTTAATTTCCCCGCTTCTGCATCTTCTAAACCTTTCTCAATAGATTTTTTTTCATTTTCAGAAATTGAATTCCACCAATCTTTGCTTTCTTTCTTTCTCAAATCTATTATTTTATCAATAATTGTTGAGTCTTCAAGCGTTGAAAGCCATTGGATTAATTCCAGTTTTTTATTTTGTGTTTTCAATTCAATATTCATTACTCAAAAAATTTAATAATTCAAAAATACAACTATATTCTCAAAACAGGTTTAGTCACTAAACTTCAACTAAACACACAATATTAACTATTGCAAAATGAATGTTAGTGGCAATTTATTTCTTCTTCTTCTTCTTCTTAATACAATAGTCCCAAATTAGTTTCGAAATATCTGAAATAATCTTTTCATTGGTTTGTTCATCCTCCTTTGAGTTTGAAACAAAAACAGCTATGGCAAAATGCTTTCCATTCGGTAAGGTTACAATTCCTATATCGTTAATTGCGGCAGTTATCCCTGCATTCGTATCAGATGTGCCGGTTTTATGTGCTACCAAAGTTCCTGCAGGCAATTGACCTTTAATCCTGTTTTTACCTGTTGAAGTTTCCAGCATGGTTTTCCATAAAAAATCGTGACTCTTTTTTGATAAGATTTTCCTGTTGTAGAAGATCTTCAGCAATTCTGTAGTTGCATTAGGCGTAGTCCAGTTAGTAAACTGAACATCCCATGCTTTATGCATTTCTTCTTCACTGGCCTGAATAGAAATATCTTTAATGCCTATTTTATGCATATAATCATTGGCTGTTTTAGGACCGCCAATAAGCCTTAACAGGATATCACATCCATTGTTGTCGCTTCTCGAAACCGTGTATTGAATAACTTCTGCAAGGGAAATTTCGCTGGTCCCGTCAGGGTATTTATCCCGGAGCGGACTATAAGTACCGGGCAACAGGTCACTTTTTGTGAGGTGTAGTTTTTGACTTAAGGATAGCTTTCCTTTATCCACCTGATCTAATACCGCCAAAGCAATGTGAAATTTATAAACACTCTGCATCGGGAAATGCTTATTTCCGTTAATGCTCAGGGTATCCAGGCTTTCTAACCCATAAACAGCAAGACCAATATCCGCTTTCTTTGTCTTTATTACTTGTTGTATTTCCTGTTTTAATACAGTTGCTGTCTGGGCAAAAACAGTAGTGGTGCTCAGGGCAATCACGATGGTTATAAAAAATGTTCTTTTCATATTTTTTATGTGTTTATATATAAAGTCTTTTATTTTTCAGTACAGTAATTTCTTATTTCTTCACAAACCGAATTTCCTTCAATTTAAAAATGGTCAGCTTATAAATGTTTTTCCTAATCACCTTTATTCTCATCCTGAGTTAAAACATAGAGATCAATATTTAATTCTAAACCGCAGTCACTAAGAATTTTCAATACTTTTTTATCAAAATAGAGGCCCGGGTTACAGCTATCATATAGATACTGGACGATTGATAGTTCTACGTGAAACCGTGCAGCTATCATTTTCAGAGCATCTTTTCGCGGGACTATAATATCTTCTATAAACCGTTCTAGCTGTTCACCAATCCAAGCATTAGATAAAGCAGTTGAATTATATTTCCAATAATTCTTTTCCATGGTTTTTTTTACCTGGTTTTTATTACCAAATAAATATTCCTCACCCTTAATCCAAATATGAGTGGGATTTAAATCCAGTAAATAGGTAATTTCTTCGTGTTCAACTTCAAAATCGGAAATTTTAAGTTCTATAATATTTTTATTAGTTTGCATTTCTCAAGCCCGCTATTTTGCCTTTTCATCCACTTGGAAAATACCAAACGTATTGTGATCAGGATCCATAAAATAGCCCTGCCAGCACCTTCCGGGAATGGCAAATTTAGCTAAAGCAATTTGTCCGCCTTTTTGTAAAATAAGTTCCGCTGCCTGATCAAAATCTTTTACCTGTATAGAGCAGGTAAAAGCATTGGTTCCAAATTCTGCAGGCGGGACTTTTACCGGACGTTTCAGCAACCCGCCATAAATGTTATTGGTTTCTATACGGTAATATTCTATAGGAATCATCTCTTCTTTAATAAATTTCCAGCTGAAAACAGACTGGTAGAAATCCATGTCTCTCTTCGGGTCTGATGACTGGATTTCAAAGTAAGCTATCGTATTCATTTGATCTGTTTTAATTAGTTTTCAATTTGTTGCAATTTTGTCTTTGATACAAGTACACAACCTACACAGGCC
>JBASZP010000309.1:0-6876 GCA_049660965.1 Daejeonella sp.
GAACGGTCTCTAATATTTCATTGTAACTCATTGCATCCAACACAGATTCAGAATCATCACTTATCTCTGCCATCAGCAACACATTTGCTTCACTAAATTCAATTTTAGGATGAAATTTATTCAGGTAATTGATGCAATTATTGATTAGCACTTTTTTAAACCAGCCTTTAAAAGCAGCTTCACTGTATCCATAAATATCTTCATTATACAAGTGAAGGTTTTTAAATACTTTTACAAATCCATCGCATACGAGGTCCTGCACTTCAATTTTGCTTGAAGCATACCTGTAGCAAACATTGGCTGCAAACTCTTTTAGCCATTCAAAAAACAGCTTCTCATGTGAACGACTGTTTTTGCGGCATCCGTCGAGCAAATGTTTCAGTTCCTCGTTACAATATGACAACTATTGATATTTTTGTTTTAAAGCGGCTTTGAAAATGATACAAATAATTAAAATGAAAGGTTGCCTGCTATTAAAAGATTGTTTTACATCTTCATTCCATCCATCGGGTTGGCACCCTTTTTAAATATAAATTCACTCTGCAGCAGGTAGGCTCCCCTTATTACAATCACATCACCAATAGCTACGCCAGATTTTATTTCAATCCGGTCGTCGCTTTCCAGCCCTGTTTGCACCATTACACTTTTAAAGGTGTTTGGACTGGTTTGTAACCAGACTGTTGCTCCTCTGCCATCTCTTAATACAGCATCACCAGGTAAAGTAAGCGTTTGTCGCTGCGGACTTTTCAATAACACATAAGCTGGCATACCCGGTTTTAGCTGATTACCCGGATTAGGAATTGACACACGGATAAGATTGATTCTAGTATCAGGATTTATTTCGGGGTTTACAAATTCAATCCTGCCCTTGATTTCTTTGTTATCAAAATCAGGAAGCTGCACAGTAGCTATGCTGTTGCTGTTAACTTCAGCCAGTTGTGAGGTATAAACCTGCGCCTCTGCCCACAAAGTGGAAAGGTCGGCCAGCTTTACAATTGTGCCGCCTTCCATTACATAATCTCCTTCACGAATATCAAGTTGTGTAATATAGCCATTGGCTGTACTGTAAAATGTTGTTGTGGGTGTTGCCTTCTTTGTATTAGCCAGTTCATTTATCTGTGCCTCACTCAATCCCCAAAGCAGCAACTTGTTTTTTGCACTCTGAATTAACTGGTCAAAGTCAATAACAGTTTCGGCTGAAAAAGCCTTTTTCTTATCTAAAGCCAGAATAAATTCCTGTTTGGCATTATTCAGTTCCTCACTGTACAAATCATAAAGCGGTGAGCCTTTTTTTACATAATCACCAAGGTTTTTGTAATACAGTTTTTCAACCCTGCCCATCACTCTTGAACTTACAGACGAGGCTTTCATCTGGTCAAAATTCAAAGTGGCGGTTAATACCAACTGGTCGCCGATAGTTCCGTTTCGTATTGTATCGGTTTGAATATTGCCCAACTGAATTTGTTGCTCACTCAACTGCAATTCATCTTTATTCTCACCATTCTTTTTCTTTACAGGTGTTAAGTCCATTTTACAAATGGGGCATTTACCCGGCTTATATTCTACTACCTGTGGGTCCATTGAGCAGGTGTAATAAGTGTCGGGGTCTTTAGGAATTTCCTTCTTGTTTTTGCATCCTGCAAAAGCAAATAAAACCATTACTGCAATTATGATATATCGCATAATTAATTTTTTACTTTGATGAAACTTTCACTATCCATTAAATATTGGGCATTCGCCGCTATTGAATCTGTTGCAGTCAATCCGCTTAGTATCTGTATGTGTTTTTCATGAGTGATACCGGTGCTGACTTTTACCGCTTTAAAGCCGCCATCGGCTTTTTTAAACACTACTTTTTCCATTCCTAATGAAAGAACAGCTTCTTTTGGCAGCCAATATGCTTCTTTTGTATTTCCGAAGATGGTTGCCTTTACCTGGCTGCCGATAGGAATTTTCAAACCACTGTTATTGAAATATACTCTTGCCGTGAGTGTTTTACTTTCTTTACGATAAAATGGTTCAATAAAATCAATGGCTGCTGTAAAGTATTTATTTGGTGCTGTTTCCGGCACAACTCTTACTGTATTCCCAGCTTTTATTAAAGATTGATTATCTCCATAAATATTAAGGATAGCCCATGCTTTGCCGGGATTAAAAACTGTAAAAACAGATTGGCCTTTCTGTAGATACATACCTTCTTTTAATGAAAGTTCTTCGGTGATTAAAGAAATATCTTTCATATTACCAGCTTCGGTATTCATGCTGCCGCCGTTGGATGCTTCATGAATATGGCCGCTGTAATTGCTATACACTGCTATTGTTAACGATGGCTTGCCTGATTGTATAACCTGCTTCAACTGCTCACTACTCATTCCCAATAGCAAAAGTTTTTCTTTGGCAGCTCCTATAAATGTGGTGTTGGCAGCATCATTTTTTATCAGGAATAAAAGGTTCTGCTGTGCAGTCAGTAGTTCAGGGCTATAAATATCTAAAATCTTTTGCCCTTTACTTATTTTCTGATAGCGGTATCGGACATATAATTTTTCAATTCTGCCGGAAACCCTTGCAGAAATACTTCCCACCTGTCTTGTGTCATAAGCAATATTTCCCAATGCTTCAATCTCTATTTGTTCACCTCTTTGCTCAATTGTAGTTACGGGAATAGATGATACAACAAATTCATTGGTTGGTTTTAGCAATGACTCGAATTCTGCTTCATTCACTTTCTTACTGTCCGTTTCTTTCTTCACTAAGTCCATTCCGCAGATGGGGCATTTACCCGGCTTATCTTTAATTATTTCAGGGTGCATGGGGCAAGTATATTCCACTTTGTCTTGCTGATGCTCATTCTTCATTTCCATTTTTACTAAGTCCATTCCGCACTTCGGGCATTTACCCGGCTTGTCACTGAAAACAGAATCTTCCGGCATCGGGCAAGTGAACATATCTTTTGTAGTTGCTGTTTGATGCTCTGTATGAGATTCTTTATTGTTATTGCAGGAATACATAACAATAATCATGGCAACTAAAAGTAAAAAGTTTATTGGTTTCATTTCTTTTCAATTAATCTTTCAATCGTTACCTGAAGTTTCAATGCCTGGTTGAGCAAATCCACATATTCCAGTTGTTTCATGTTTAACCTTTCCCATGCATCATAGAGCATAAATAATTCTTCTGTGTTTTGCTCATACCCCAACTGCATCGTTTTATAATTATTCCGCAATGCAGGAATAATATTTTCTTCATAAAGTTTCAATTGCTTTCTCTTTAAGTCAAATTCATTCCTCATACCGTAAGCCATGCCACTGTATTCATTCACCATCATTTCTTTTTGTGATTGTATAGCACTGGTTTTCCATTTCAGGCTTTCAATATTTGCTTTGTTCATTTTGGATGACCATTTAGCCATTGGAATCCGTACCATTCCCATTACGGTATATTGTAGCGGCTGCCCGCCAAAACCAAACATATTATCGTAGCGGATACCGAATTGCGGTTTTAGTGCTGCCCTTTCTGTCTCCTGTTTCAGCAGGGTGAGATTGATTTCTTTGTCTAATGATTTCAAGTCGCTACGGTTAGCATAAAATAACGAGCTGTCGAATACAAGTCCTGAATAATCGTTTAGAGCATAAGTTGTGTCAATATCAAAATCAGTCATTGCATTTCTACCCATGAGTGCATTAATGCGGATGCGTTTCTCTTTTATATCGTTTTCAAACATCAGTTGCATATTCTTTACATCACCCAATGCGGCTTTGGCTTTATAGTAGGCACTGATTTTTTCTAACCCGTTCTTATAGCGTATCTCTGCATTTTTAATCATGAAGTCAAGAATCTTTTCATTCTCACTAAGTATCACCAGTTTCTTTTTCAGGATAATCCATTCGTAATAAAACTGTTTGGCATCATTGATTAATTCGTTTACTGTTGCATTCTTTTTTTCTTTCTCCACCGATGACATGGCTTTCATATAATTTTCATCTGCATCCAGTTTTTTCCTGTTCGGGAACATTTGCTCACCAGAAAGCATTACGGAACCCATGCCGGGAGCACTGCCATCTTTGCTCCAAAGCCGTACATTATATGGGGTCATGAACTGACCGATTCCAACCTGTGGCGGCATCCAGCTTCTTGCACCTTTGGCAGCCTCATCCATTGAGCGGATTTCATTGTCATACATTTTCACCACCGGGTGTGAGACTTTAATGCTGTCAATAACAGCATCAAGCTTTAGTATTTGCGAACTGCTGCTGAAAGCAACAGTTAATGCAAATAATGTCAGGAGTAGTTTATTCTTTAACATCTATTAATTCAATTTTGCCTTTACGCTTTAATTCCCTTTCCTTTATCATTTCAAAAATGACGGGAGTAATTAGTAATACATAAATGGTGGATGTAATAGTACCGCCAATCAATGGAATGGTGATTGGCCGCATAATATCACTGCCCACACCAGTTGCCCAAAGAATGGGTATCAAACCAAACAGACCGACAGACACCGTCATAAGTTTGGGCCGCAATCTTTTTGCTGAACCTTCAATAACAAATTCACGGATGATGGCCGGAGTTAATGTTGCTTTTGAATTGCCATGCTTTGCCACCATATTGTTCATGGCTTCATTCAGGTAAATGGTCATTAGCATGGCGGTTTCTATTGCCATTCCAAACAAAGCGATAAAACCAACTGCAACCGCTACTGATAAATTGATGCCATAGAAATACACCATAAACACACCACCAATTAATGCAAACGGAACAGTTATCATGGTAGAAATGGCCTCTTTAAAAGAGTGGTAGGTGAAGTATAATACCATAAAAATGATGACGAGTACAATCGGCATTATCATGGTGAGTGTTTTATTTGCCCTTATCTGGTTTTCCCATTGACCGCTCCATTCAAGAAAATAACCTTTGGGAAGTTTTGTTATCATCTGGTTTAATCTCTGTTGTGCTTCTTTTACCGTGCTTCCTAAATCTCTTTCTCTCACATTAAACAGAACAGTACCTCGCAGCATTGCGTTCTCAGAATTTATCATCGGCGGGCCATCACTGAGTTTTATATCTGCTACTGCTTCCAATGGAACAGGGCCGAAGTTCATCGTCTGCACCTGCAAACGTTTTAATGATGCAAGATTATTACGGAAATCCTGACCATATCTTGCATTAACAGAAAACCGCCGGCGGCCTTCAATGGTAGTAGTTAGTTTCATTCCACCTAATGCACTTTCAATTACCGTGTTTACATCATCCACACTTAAACCATACCTTCCGATTTCTTCTCTCTTTATAACGATGTCTATATACTTGCCACCAGTTATTGGTTCAACGTACAAATCTTTAACTCCATCAATTCCTTCCAGTTGTTTTTTGATAGTTTGTGCAAAGGCATAAATGCTGTCAAGATTTTGCCCATAAACTTTTAATCCTACATCAGTACGAATACCAGTTGACAGCATATTGATACGGTTGATGATTGGCTGTGTCCATCCGTTTGTTACTCCCGGTATCTGCATTCTCGAATTAAGCTCATTGATGATACCGTCTTTAGTCATTCCTTTTCGCCATTCACTTTTGGGTTTCAGCAAAATGATGGTTTCAATCATGCTAATGGGAGAATTATCTGTTGCCGTATTTGCCCTGCCTGCCTTGCCCAATACATGTGAAACTTCCGGAACTGTACGGATGATTTTATCCTGTACCTGCAATAATCGTTTTGCTTCCGAATTGGAAACATCGGGTAGTGTAACAGGCATAAATAATAAAGAGCCTTCATCTAACGGTGGCATGAACTCAGAACCTAAACGGGTCATCATAACAATGCCGACCATTAATGCAACAATATTGATACCGATTGTTGTTTTGCGCCATTTTAAACACCATTTCAAGATTGGTGTATAAATCTTTTCCAGTGTTCTTGTAATAGGGTTAGCACTTTCGGGTTTCAACCTTCCTTTCAGGAAAAAAGAAATCAGTACAGGTGTTAATGTAATAGCTAACACCGCATCAATTAGCAGGATAAATGTTTTTGTCCAGGCTAAGGGGCTAAACAGTTTTCCTTCCATACCAGTTAACAAAAACACCGGCAGAAAAGACGTCACTACAATGATGGTTGAATAGAATACACCAGGACCAACCTGTTTGGAAGACTTTTCAATAATATCATTTCTTTCCTCTGCTGTTAAAGGGTCTTTATTTCTTTTAAACCACTTTGCCATGTTTATGTTTTATTAGATGACTTTAATTTTTCTGTTTGTGCTTCGCTGATATGGCGGTAGGCATTTTCCACCATTACAATACCATCATCCACCACTACTCCAATAGCCAATGCAATACCTGTTAACGACATGATGTTGGAAGAGATACCAAATAGTTCAAGAAAAATGAAACCAGCTGCAACTGAAATAGGCAATTGTATAAGAATAATAACCGCACTGCGCCAATGAAAAAGAAATATGAGAACTATAAGGGAGACAGCAATCATCTCCTCAATCAATGTTCCTCTTACTGAATCAATGGCTTCCTGTATCAATGTACTGCGGTCGTAGGAAGTTTTAAAGGTTACACCTTCCGGCAATCCTTTTTCCACTTCCTTCATTTTCGTTTTAACTGCTTCAATTACCTTGTTGGCATTTTCACCATATCGCATTACTACAATGCCACCTACCACTTCACCTTTTCCATCCATATCAAAAATGCCGAGCCGTAAATCACCACCCATTTGTACAGAGCCAATATCTTTTACCCGTACCGGAATGCCATTGTAATTAGCGAGTGCAATGTTTTCTACATCTTCTTTGTTTTTGATATAGCCTAACCCACGAATGATATAAGCCATATCAGCCATCTCAAACTTTCTGCCGCCTACATCATTGTTAT
>JBASZP010000310.1:0-7212 GCA_049660965.1 Daejeonella sp.
ATGTAAAGAATCTAAACGACGCTTATAAACCAGATTCTGATAAGAATTTAATGGATTTAATGCTATTTCAGGTATAAAAAGTGAATCAGGGAAATAAGCAGATGTTTTTTTAATGGTTTTTAGAGTAGTATCAGATTTAGCTGTATTGGATGTTATTGCCTTAGTTGAAACTACTGCAACAAATAAGAACAGGCTTGTGAATATTGTTTTTCTAATCATATTTAATAAATTATAAATAACTCTATTTCATGTACATATATGCAAATTAAAAATCTGCAGAATAGCTAAGGTACTAAATTTTAACTAAATTCTGCTCAAAATACCTGGCAAAGGCAAGTAAATCAGCTTCGGCAAAACGCTTTCCAATTAACTGTAACCCTAACGGTAAACCTTTCTTATTATTGCCTGCCGGGATGGAGATAGCGGGCAAACCTGCCAATGAGGCCTGTACAGTGAATATATCTGCTAAATATTTTATTACCGGATTATCATCTTTTTCGCCAATAGAGAATGCAGGTGTGGGCGTTGTAGGGGTTAATATAAAATCATATTGTTGTAAAATTTCATCTGTTTTATCACGAATTAATCTACGTACTTTCTGAGCTTTTGAATAATAGGCATCATAATAACCTGAACTTAAAATAAAAGTTCCCAACATAATACGCCGTTTTACTTCGGCTCCAAACCCCTGGGAACGCGACTTTTTATACGTTGTTTCTAAATCTGACGCTTCCTCATCACGGTAACCAAAATGTACTCCGTCATAACGTGCCAGGTTTGATGATGCCTCAGCCATAGTTAAAATATAATATGCGGGAACAACAAAATCCACGTATTTAAAAGAAATTGCTTCTACAGTATTTCCATCTGCCTTTAATTGCGCAATACTTTTTTCAAACGCTGCTTTTATTTCCGGATCTAATGCCGGCGCATTTAAAACTTCGAAAAAATACGCAATTTTCTTTTTTCCTGTTAAAGCCAATGTATCAATATATTTCGGAACTGATTTAGATGAAACTGTACTATCAAAATCATCAGTACCGGCAATAACCTGTAACAGAATAGCGGCATCTTCAATAGTTTTTGTAATAGGTCCAACCTGGTCAAATGAAGAGGCGTAAGAAATAATGCCATACCTTGAAACACGGCCATAAGTTGGTTTTAAACCGAAAACCCCGCAAAATGCTGCGGGTTGTCGTACCGAACCCCCAGTGTCTGTTCCTAAAGCAGCTAAACACAAACCGGCTTGTACAGCAACAGCCGCACCTCCGGATGAGCCACCGGAAACTTTTGTCTGATCAGCATAATTCTTTACAGGGCCATAGACTGAGGATTCGTTGGATGCTCCCATGGCAAATTCATCGCAATTTAAACGGCCAATTATAATCGCATCCTGTGCAATTAAGCGTTCAACTACAGTGGCAGAGTATGGAGAAGTATAATTTTCGAGAATTTTTGAACAGGCAGAAACCAGATGACCGCGATAGCAAATATTATCTTTTATTCCAATGAGCATTCCCGCCAAAATACCAGCGGTATTATTTTCAATTTTCTTTTGAATTTCAATGGCCTGTTTTTTTACATCGTCTTCGAATACTTCAACAAAAGCGTTTAAATTCCAATTATCATGAATACGTTTTAAATAATGATCTGCTAAATCTGGTAAATTAAGCTCATTGTTTTTAATTGCACTTTGTATTTCAGCTAAGGATGCAAGATTTTCCATTCTAATTAAATAGAAATTTGTAGTAAATGAGCGGTTTTATAAGATTAGGGAAATATTTAGAGAGTGGAAGAATATCTAAAAAACTGTAAAAATCATTTATTACAACTGCTTAGTTTACTTTTTGATCTTTATCATTAGGTTGATGTTTGTCAGAAGTTTCCTCATCGCCATTTTGGGCATTTTTAAATTCTTTAACACCTTTACCCAGACCCCGCATTAGTTCAGGTATTTTTCTGCCTCCAAAAAGTAAAAGAATAACAACTACAATGATTATAATTTCTCCGGTTCCAAAACCAAACAATAATATGGGATTCATCATGTTGTTTTTTAATTAGTATGTAGTTTTTTATGCTGTTAATATCTGTTATTTAACCCTGAGTTTCTGATGAAGTATAGTTTTTTTGCTTTGTTTCCTCAGCTTTTTCGGCAGCTTCAGTTATGTTATTAATATTATTATGGATTTCTCGTTTTACACCCTCAGATGCGTCCTTAAATTCGCGAATACCTTTGCCTAAACCTCTGGCCAGTTCCGGAAGTTTTTTACCCCCAAATAATAATAAAACTGCAAACAGAATCATCATTATTTCGGGTGTACCCATGTTTAAAAACAATAATGTTGAATTATACATTTTTAATTAGTTTAATATTGGGTACAAATATAAACAATTTTTATAGCCAAATAGTTTAACTTAATTTGCCAGCCAACTGGATGGGTTCATGGCCGAGGTTCCTTTACGAACTTCAAAATGTACCTCTGTGGTATCATCTGTAGGGTCTGTAAGAACTATACCTATGCTTTGTTTTAAGCCTACTTTTTGTCCTTTAGACACATTTACTGAACGTAAGTTAGAATAAACGGTAAAATACTCTCCATGCCGGATAATGATTGCATAAGAACCTCCAAAATTTTGTACAGCTGCAACTTCGCCGGAAAATACTGCCCTTACTGTAGAGCCTACAGCGGTTTTAATATCAATTCCATTATTTTCAGTAGTCACATTCGCTCCATAACGGTGCATTCCAAACCCTTCTGCTATACCTCCGCTTGCAACCGGCCATGGTAAACGCCCTTTATTATCTAAAAAGTCTGCTGATAATTTTGCAGCTTCTGGTGTAGCAGATAAAATACTTGACCCCTTAGAGATCGCTTTTACTGCCGGGGCCTCTTTATTTTCTGCTTTGGCTTTGGCAGCTGCCGCACGGGCTTCTGCTTCTGCCTTACGACGGGCTTCTTCAATTTCTTTATTAATTGCATTTTGGATAGCCCGGTTTAAACGGGCTGTTTCTTTTTTCTTTTGTGTAATCTGTTGTTTTAACTGTTGTTCTTGTTGGCTTAAACCTGTAAGCACCTTAGCCTGATTATTTTTTTCCTGTCCCAGGGTTTGCTTTTCTTTTTGCTGATCATTAAGTAAATTATTTTTTTCCTGTTTATTATGACCAAGTTCTACAATTTTAATGTTGAGGTTTTTTTGAGCTTCTTCAATAGCTTTTGCTTGTTTCTTACGGTATTCTCCAAACTGTTGTAAATATTTTAATCTTTTGTATGCCTGGTTAAAATCTTGGGATGCAAAAAGAAACATTAGCCTGCTATAAGCGTTTTGATTTTTAAAGGCAAATAAAATCATCGCTGAATATTCTTTTTTCAATCCATCTAATTCCGATTGTAAAGAATTAACAGTATTGTTATTATTTACAATTTGATTGTCCAGCAAGCGAACTTCAGAATTTATAGTATTGATTTTTTGCTGCCTTAAAGAGATTTGTGCATTTAACGCTTTAATTTGTTTTAAAGATAGATTTTTACTGCTTGATGTTTGCTTAAGGGTTTTATTTAGTGCTTCTATTTCGCGTGTTAAATCTTCTTTACGACGTTTTAGTTCAGCACTGGTTTGTCCAAAAGCGCTACCTGCTAAACAAAAAAATATAAGAAACAGAAAAAATATTCTACCTTTCATTAGCGCAAATGTATCTAAATTAATTTTCCACCGAAAATCTTTTCGGTACATTGAATGGGAATTCTAGACTTTCATCCAGACTAACACGGGTAAATTGCAAATTTATTTGTATGTTCTTTTTCTCTGCCTGAGATTTAATAAGTACAGAATGTGGTATGTTACGGCCTGCAATTTCTATAAAATCTGCATAATCTACATCTAGATTCTGGTCGGCTTTTTCATCAGTTAAGTTAGTTTGAACTACTTTATTGTGTTCATTAAGGAGAATATTACCCGTTAAATTTTTTAAAACTCCGCTCAGCAAGGTTTGATTTCCCCGCAGAAAAACTTCAGAATCGGTTGTTACAAATTCGGTAATTGTATTGCCAATTAAAATTGATTGTAGTGTACGGAAGTTGATCTGATCATTAGTAAACTGATGTATAAAGTTAAATGGTTTTTGAGTATATGTGCTTTCCAATCTATTTAATATTTTCATACTATCAGGTGTAATTACTACTCTGGCAACTTCTAAGCCCGCAATTGCAGTAACAGATATCCATATCATCTCATCTTTTTTTATACGGATGTTCATAGTTGCATCATAGTTATTTTTATCTATAGTTAAGTCAGTTTTTGCTTTAATTAAAGCAGTTTTAAAATCCGTCTGGCTTTTGGTAATAGCCATTAATTTTTCCGCTTTATTAGTATCAATTTTAACATCAGGAGTTTTAACAACCGACTGTAAAATTTCTTTTTTTGGCCTGCAACTTACTGTTAATGCTAATAAAACGATAATAAGTATTTTATTCCACGTATCTTTTCTCATTAATCTTTTGTTCTAATATGCCAGACTTTCCACCTGCTGTTTTTGCTTTTTTCCATTGTTCAAGCGCTTGTTCTTTTTCTCCAAGATGGTAAATTATATCTCCATAATGTTCAATTTGCACAGAATTATCCTTTTCCTGATCTTTTATTGCCCTTTCCATCCATAAACGTGCTTCTGCATATTTTTTTAATCGAAATAAAATCCATGCATAAGTATCCTGAAAAGAAGAATTAGCTGGCTCAAGCTGATTGGAACGCTTGGACATCTTCTCTGCTTTTTCTAATCTTTCATTTCTTAACGCTAAATAGTACGCATAATTGTTTAAGGTATAACTGTTATCGGGTTTAATTTGCAGCGCTTTTTCATAAGATTCGTCAGATTCTTTATATTTCTTTAGAGTATGGTAAGCATCTCCAAGACTGGAATAGGTTTGACTTAATGTTTCTTTATCTTCCGTTTCTAAACTAATTACTGTTTTAAAATAAGAAACTGCCTTTTCTGTTTTTTGAGTTTGAGCATACGCAAAACCTGTAAAAAAATATAATTGTGCCTGGTTTGGAAATATGGTTAAGGCTTCTTCGCCATCAGTAATTGCTTCAATGAAATTATTTTGGCTGATATCTATTCGCAGTAATTGTTCCCAAATCTGGTAAACCTGATCATTCAATTTAAGGGCTTTACGGTAGGCTTCCTTTGCCGCTGGGTATTTTTCTTCCTGGAAAAGTACATCTCCGTAAACTGAAAACGATTTAGGATCAGCCGGATGTATTTGTGTAATAATAAAAGCCAATTCATCTGCATAAGCCCTGGCGGTAGGATCTTCAAACAAAGGGAAAAATGATAACACAATACGAACTTTCTCGTCAATATTCAGGTTAATATCCGCAAAGGCTACTTTTAATTCAATAAAGGCATCGGTAAAATTGTTTAATGACCTATAATTATCCGCTAAACTTAAACGGATCATCGCATTCCCCGAGTCAATGGTTTTAGCTTTTTGTAAAATAGCGATGGCTTTGCTATGATCACCTGCTTTTGCATATATTTCACTCAAATAAACATAATTACGCAAGTCATCCGGATTAGTTTTTATTTGTTTTTCTATTTCTGAAGCAGCTTTATCCGGTTTACCCTGCATCATAAAAATCTGCTGGCGGGCATCAGATAAATTTTCAGATCGTCCATACTTTTTTTCTATATCATCATAAATAGTAGTGGCTTCACTTACTTTATTTTGCATGAGTAAAGCCCTTGCTTTATCAAAATAATATTCCTCATTATCCGGAGAAAGTTTAATTAACTCATCAAAAACAAGAATTAGTTGGGTAAGGTTATTGGTATCTTTATAAATTTCTGAAAGTAAACTCCAGTACCATCGATTATCGGGTGTTATAGTTACAGCATTTCTAATTAGTTTTTCTGCTTCGGTATTATTTTGCTGATCATGCTCAATTAGTGCTAATTCATATAGTGCAGCATCATTTGCAGGGTCTATTTCTATAACCTGTGTGAAATAATCTGATGCTGATTGAGGATTTTGGGTAATTTTTTGATGTAATCCATCTAAATAAAGGCGTTTTACACGATTACTATCTGCAAAAGTTAACACTTTACCAACAACAACTATAGGCTGGGTTTTAACTGGTTTTTCTTTTTGTGCGAAGGCTTCTAAAAAACACGAGGTAAGTATGAAATATAAAGCTGTTTTCTTAAACATGTTTATAAACCTGTATGCCCATATCCACCTGCACCGCGTTTAGTTTCGTTTAAAATCTCTGCTTCCTGCCAATTAACCTGTTCGTGTTTTGCGATAATCATTTGCGCAATACGATCTCCATGATTAATTTCAAAATCTGAATTAGAAAAATTGATTAGCAAAATTTTAAGTTCACCTCTGTAATCAGCATCAATTGTGCCTGGGGAATTAAGAATGGTTATACCATGTTTAAAAGCTAATCCGCTACGGGGCCTGATTTGTGCTTCAAAACCTACGGGTAATTCTATAAATAAGCCGGTAGGAATTAGAATACGTTCCATTGGTCTTAAAACTATCGTTTCTGCCAGATTTGCCCTCAGATCCATTCCGGCTGATGCTTCAGTTTCGTAAGCGGGTAAACTATTATCAGATTTATTTATAATACGGATTTGCATTCTTTTTTAAATTATAAAATTGGATAATTAATGGGCTATGGTGTTTTACTTCTAAATATTATCTTTAATTCTTTTCTCTCAATATAAAATGAGATAATAACAAACAGCAAAACGAGCAAATTTCCTATTACTAAATTACGTTTAAATAATATGAATGAGATAAATACAATAGCGACAGATGAAATTAAATAACCCAGGTTTTTCTTTAAATTATAAGGTATAGGATATTTTTTTTGGCCTAAGAGATAGGAAAGTATCATCATTACCAAATAAGCTGTTAATGAGATCCAGGCGGAAGCGATATAACTGTACTTTGGAATAAAAATAATATTTAAAATAAAGGTAATAAACGCACCAATTACAGAAATATATAAACCGTAACGTGTTTGGTCTGATAATTTATACCAGATAGATAAATTCATATAAATCCCTAAACTCACATAACCAAATAATAGTATAGGTACCACTCCTAAACCAGACCAATAAACTGCTTTTTCTGTTGAACTTCCGCTTATAAAATATTTCAGGATTTCAATATTTGCTACCAGAACAATAAAAATAAGGCATACCCC
>JBASZP010000311.1:0-1643 GCA_049660965.1 Daejeonella sp.
TTTCAAAGAAGCTATTACAACCATGATAACTGTTCCTTTCGCATTGATTGGCGGAGTATTCATGGTTTATTTCTACGGCATTAATTTATCTGTTGCGGTTGCGGTTGGCTTCATTGCCTTATTTGGAATGGCTATTGAAACAGCTATGCTTATGACCATTTATCTGAATGAAGCCATGCAGAATATGGTAACAAAACATGGCAATTCAAAAGCTTCTCTAACACCTGCTATCATCAGAGAATTTGTTATTGAAGGTTCTGCAAAAAGATTACGGCCCAAACTGATGACTGTATCTGTTGGCTTATTTGGTTTAATACCAATTCTTTGGGCCTCCGGTGTTGGCAGCGATATTATGCGGCCAATTACCATTCCATTGATTGGCGGAACCATAACCTCCACCATTTATGTATTGCTGATTACCCCGGTAATCTTTGAAATGATAAAGGAAAGAGAATTAAAACGTAAAGGCAAAATTGAATTAATAGATGTTAAAGAATAAACTACTCCCCACATTGTTAGCATTGGCTGTTTCAGTCAGCAGCAAATCGCAAATACTAAAGCTCGATGCTGTTATTGACAGCATCAAAATCTTGCACCCTGTGGTGAAGATGTATGACAATGAAATTCGCTCAATGGATGAAGCAGCTAAGGGTGCTAAAAGCTGGATGCCACCGGAATTTAGTTCAGGTTTCTGGATGGTTCCGTACAATACCAATCTATGGAAAAAAGGTGATATGGGGGCAACCGGTATGGGGCAGTATATGCTTGGCGGCCAGCAAATGTTTCCTAACAAAAAGAAACAAAGTGCTGATGCCGCTTACATGAATGCAATGTCTTCAGTAGAGAAAGAAAAAAAGAATGCTTCGCTCAACGAATTAATTTATGATGCAAAACAATCCTACTACGAATGGGTAATTCTCAAAAAGAAACTGGTAATTCTTGAACAGAATGAAAAGCTGCTGGATTTTATGATTAAAAATGCAGAAATACGTTACAAAAACGGACTGGAAAAAATCAGCGCCTATTACAAGGCTAAGGCGGCACTGGGCAATGTGCAGAATATGCGGCTGATGTATGAAAACGATATCAAAGAAAAGAGAATTCGTATTAATACTGTGATGGGCAGAAATGCAATGACAGCATTTGATATTGATACAACGTATCAATTACAGGATTATTCGTTCGTAATATTTGACAGCACCCTCTTTTATACAAACCGGAGTGATTTAAAGGCCATTGACAAAGACATTAATCTTACCTGGCTCAAACAGGAAACAGAACGTCAAAGCCTGAAACCACAGTTTGGTATTCGCTATGAGCACATGTTTGGATTTGGCGGGTTTCCTATGCAATATACTTTGATGGGTATGATGAAGCTGCCACTCACCAAATGGTCATCAAAGATGAACAAAGCAAATATTGAAAGCCTGAAATGGAAAGCCAGTGCATTGCAATCGCAAAAAGAAATGATGGTAAACGAATATAGCGGTATGGCCTATGGTATGAGAAATGAATTGGAATTAAAGAAAAAGCAGTTGAAACTATATGACGAAAATATCATTCCTGCATTGAAAAATAACTACAAAACCATGCAGTTGGGTTATGAGCAAAACACCGAAGAACTGTTTATGCTTTATGATGCG
>JBASZP010000312.1:0-1857 GCA_049660965.1 Daejeonella sp.
GATATATAAAGGTGATATGAATTTAAGTAAAAATAAATTTATTAAAGGACCGTTTGATCCTGAAGCAAAAAAAGAAAGAAAGGCTGAAAAACCTAATATGCGTGGTGAAAAAAAACCATTTCAAAGAAAAAGAAAGGTAGGAACTAAGAATGCTGCAGCCGAATAGATTAAAACATCGAAAAGTTCAAAAAGGGCGAAATACAGGATTAGCTACTCGAGGAATAGCGGTTAGTTTTGGTGAATTTGGACTTAAATCAATATCACGCGGAAGATTAACGTCGCGGCAAATTGAGGCGGCACGTAGGGCTATGACGAGGCATATTAAGCGTGGGGGTAGAATTTGGATTAGAGTTTTTCCTGATAAGCCAATTTCTAAGAAGCCAGCAGAAGTTCGTATGGGTGGAGGAAAAGGTTCTCCGGAGTATTTTGTAGCAGAAATACAACCAGGTAAAGTTTTGTACGAAATGGACGGTGTTTCAGAAGAGTTGGCGCGTGAAGCCTTTAGGTTAGCTGCAGCTAAGTTGCCGTTTAAAACTATTTTTGTTATTAGACAGGTTGGAAGTAGATAATGAAAGCATCAGAATTAAGAAGTAAATCAGTTAATGAACTAGATACCGAGTTGGAATCTTTATTGAAATCGCATTTTTCTTTACGTATGCAACTATCAATGCAGCAATTAACTAAAACGAGTGAAATTAAAAAAGTGCGGCGTGATATTGCAAGAGTTAGAACTATTTTACATGAGAAGGCAGCATTAACATGACAAAAAAATTAATTAGATCACATACAGGTAAAGTGATAAGTGACGTTCGTAATAAAACGGTAACAGTTCTTGTTGAAAGAAGTGTAAAGCATCCTTTATATGGTAAAGTGGTAAAGAAATTTAAGAAATATCATGCACATGATGAAAATAATCAATATAAAATCGATGATTTGGTTGTAATTGTAGAATCAAAGCCAATTTCAAAAACAAAATCATGGGTAGTTGAATCATTGGCGGTAAAGGCTTAAAGTTAAGGTTAATAATTTAAAATGGGTAAATTAGTTTAAATTTTTGCATATATTAAATGTAATATGCTACAATTACGAGCTTATTTATAGTGTAATAATCGGAATCCCAGAACTCTGGGTCCAAAACTGACACATTTTTGTTTATGTGTTAAGTTGGAAAGGTAAAATTAAATGATACAAATGCAAACGATATTAGAGGTTGCTGATAATACTGGTGCACGTAAAATTATGTGTATCAAAGTATTGGGTGGTTCAAAGCGCCGTTATGCAGCTGTTGGAGACATAATTAAAGTTTCTATTAAAGATGCTGCACCACGTGGTAGAGTAAAAAAAGGTGACGTTTACAATGCAGTTGTTGTAAGAACAGCAAAAGGAGTTCGTCGCAGTGATGGTTCATTAGTGAAATTTGATTCAAATGCTGCTGTGCTTCTGAATGCTAAACTTGAGCCGATTGGTACGCGTATTTTTGGGCCAGTTACCCGTGAATTGCGTACTGAAAAATTTATGAAAATTGTTTCTCTTGCTCCAGAAGTGATTTAAGGTGATATGAAATGAAAAAAATACGTAAAGATGATGAAGTAATTATTATTACTGGTAAAGATAAAGGGGAAAAGGGCAAGGTGTTGCAAGTTATTGATAATAAGAAAGTTCTTGTTGAACATGTTAATCTTGTTAAGAAACATACAAAGCCAAATCCTGCTAAGAATATAATTGGTGGAGTTATAGAAAAAAATATGCCTATAGATATCTCAAATGTTGCAATTTATAATCCGACAACTAAAAAAGCTGATAGAGTAGGTTTTAAAGAAGAAAATGGGAAAAAGAGCAGAGTGTTTAAATCTACTG
>JBASZP010000313.1:0-7567 GCA_049660965.1 Daejeonella sp.
GATTAACCCTTGGAACTTTAATTAAAAAAGCAGAGGGGCTCACTGCAGATGCTTTTCTGCCACGTGGATATATTACCCGCTTAAAAGCCGATAATAGCTCAGAAATCATTTCTTTTGATCTGAACAAAATACTTTCCGGGTCTGATATTACACTTCAAAGAGAAGATGTTATTAACATATCTTCTATATTTGACCTTCGTGAGGAGTACAGGGTTTCTATTGATGGGGAGGTGCAACAGCCAGGCACTTTTGATTATGCCGAAAATATGAGTTTAGAAGATCTGATTATGAAATCAGGCGGTTTTAAAGAAGGAGCAAGCTCAAAACGTGTTGAAATTTCAAGAAGAGTAAAAAATAGTGACATTCTTTCAGCTTCGGCAAGTACATCAGAAATTTTTTATATTGATGTAGATAAAGATCTGAGATTAATGAGCGATCGTTTTGTGCTTCAGCCTTTTGATATTGTATCTGTGCGTAATGCCACAGGGTATGAAGCACAACGCCAGGTATATGTAGAAGGTGAAGTATTATATCCAGGAACTTATACCGTATCACGTAAAGATGAGCGTATATCAGACCTAATAAAAAGAGCAGGTGGTTTAACAGCGCTTGCATACCCTTCAGGTGCTTCATTAAAGCGGCCAGGTAATGCATCATCTTCTAAAAATGCAATTAAAGCAAATTCAGAAGAAAAGGAAAAATTACAAAAACTTCAGCGCTTACAAGGCATCACAAAAAAAGACTCTGTAGAAACTCTTAAAGAGATTATTCCTAACATTTATGTAGGAATAAATTTGGAAAAAATATTAAAAAAACCAGGCTTAAATTATGACCTGACTCTTGAAGAAGGCGATACACTGCGAGTTCCCAAACAATTACAAACAGTTAAAGTTACTGGACAGGTTTTATCTCCTGCAACCATAATCTATTATAAAGGTCAAGACTTTGAATCTTATATCTCACAGGCAGGCGGATTTTCTGACCGTGCATTGAAAAGGAGATCCTATATTATTTATGCTAACGGAAGTGTAAAAAGTACAAAGAATTTTATAGGTTTTAATATTTTTCCTCAAGTAAAGCCAGGGGCTGAAATATTTGTACCTAAAAAAGCGGAAAGAAAAGGGTTATCGGCAGTAGAAGTTGTAGGAATTAGTAGTGGAGTAGCTTCTTTGGGATTAATTATTTTGCAAGTAATTAATATGTTGAAATAATTAGAATGGATAAAGAATTACAGTCTGATGAGATTTCCCTGAAAGAACTCATTCTAAAATCAAAAGCGTGGCTGAAATATTTATTTTCAAAATGGCTTATTATAGTTATAATAGGCCTTATTGGTAGTGGAATTGGATATATCTATGCTAATTCTAAAAAGCCTATCTATAAAGCTGAATTAAGTTTCGCCTTGGAAGATGAAAAATCTTCGGGTGGTATAGGCGGTGCTTTAGGGTTAGCCAGCCAATTTGGATTTGATTTAGGTGGTGGTGGTGGTGGCGCTTTTGCAGGGGATAACCTTTTGCAATTGATGAAATCACGTTCTATGGTAGAAAAAGCACTTCTGACAACAGTAGATATTAAAGGGAAAAAGCAAACTCTTGCAGAATTTTATATTAATTTTAATAAGTTTAGAGATCAATGGAAAAATAAACCAGAGCTAGCTAATGTTCATTTTCTACCTAATTCAGATCGATCAAAATTCTCCTTACAACAGGATAGCTTATTGGGAGAATTTCATAAAACATTAATAAATAACAATCTTTCAGTCGCAAAAGTAGATAAGAAATTGAGCATTATCTCTGTAAATGTTAAGTCAGGAAATGAGTTGTTTTCAAAATTCTTTACAGAGTTATTGGTTAAGGAAGTCTCAGATTTTTATGTAGAAACCAAAATTAAAAAATCTATTCAAAACGTATCTATTTTACAGCATCAAACAGATTCTGTTCGGCGGGAACTAAATGGAGCAATCTCAAGCGTTGCCGCTTCAATTGATGCTAATCCAAATCCAAATCCCGCCCGGCAGATATTACGTGTTCCTTCTCAGCGCAGACAGATTGATGCTACGGCTAATCAGGCGATACTGACCGAATTAGTTAAAAATCTGGAAATTTCTAAAGTATCCTTACGGAAAGAAACGCCTTTAATACAAGTGATTGATCGTCCAATCTTACCTTTAGAAAAAGAGCAGTTTAGTAAACTTAAAGGGATTATCTTAGGGGCAATTATAAGTGGTTTTCTTGCTATAATAATTCTTAGTGCTATAAAAATGTACAAAAACATTATGTTGTCCAATGAGTAAATTTAAAATAGCAGTAATAGGCCTTGGTTATGTTGGTTTACCTTTAGCTATCGAATTTGGAAAGAAATATGATGTATTAGGTTTTGATATCAATGAAGAGAGGATTAATGGACTATTAAAGGGAGATGACTGGACTAAGGAAGCTAATCTAGCAGATTTAAAATATATAACTGCATTAAGAAGATCGTCAAATATTGGTTTATGGTTTTCGTCAACTATTACTGATCTTGAGAATTATAATGTTTATGTTGTTACAGTTCCTACACCTATTGACCAGTTTAAAGTGCCCGATCTAAGGCCTCTTTTAAAAGCGTCCAAAATGATCGGGAAAGTTCTTAAAAATGGTGATGTCGTTATTTATGAATCCACCGTTTATCCCGGCTGTACAGAGGAAGACTGTATACCTGTATTAGAACAAACTTCCGGATTAAAGTTTAATCAGGATTTCTTTTGCGGTTATTCACCCGAACGGGTTAACCCAGGTGATAAGGTGAATACATTAACCAAAATCATTAAAGTAACATCCGGCTCTACACCTGAAATCGCAGAAATTGTTGATCAACTATATAAAAGTATTATAACAGCGGGTACTCATAAAGCTCCAAGCATTAAAGTTGCGGAAGCCTCTAAGGCCATTGAAAATGCTCAAAGAGATGTTAATATTTCATTTGTAAATGAACTATCTTTAATCTTTGATCGTATAGGTATTGATACCACAGATGTTATTGAGGCAGCTGGAACAAAGTGGAATTTCTTGAAATACAAACCGGGTTTAGTAGGCGGTCATTGTATAAGTGTTGATCCTTACTACTTAGTGCATAAAGCTGAATCATTAGGTTATTATCCACAAGTTATTCTTTCTGGGCGACGATTGAATGATAATATGGCTAGCTTTATAGCTACTAAGGTTATCAAATTAATGATTAAAAAAGATCATAAGTTACAGGGTTCAAAAGCTCTAATATTAGGGATAACTTTTAAAGAAGACTGCCCGGATATTCGTAATTCACCAATAATAGGTATATATAATGAATTAAAACAGTTTGGATTAGAGGTCGATATTTATGATCCACATGCAAATTATAAGGAGGTAATGAGGGAATATAACATTGCACTAGTAGAAAAAATAGATCAAAGATATGATGCAATTGTTTTGGCAGTATGCCATAAAGAATTTCTTTCAATGGATTTTAATAAGGTAAGAAATGGAGAAGATACAGTAATTTTTGACACTAAATCTTGTTTGGATCGCAATATAGTAGATGCAAGATTGTAATCAGTCAAAAGATAATTAGAAATGAATTTACATAATACAAATGTTTTAATAACAGGAGCAGATGGTTTCATTGGCTCTCACTTAGTAGAAAAACTATTAGATGAGGGATGTAAGGTTAGAGCTTTTTGTTATTATAATTCATTTAATAGTTGGGGATGGTTAGATAGTCTCCCTCAAAACAGCTTAAATCAGATAGAAGTATTTACTGGGGATATTCGCGATCCAAATGGAGTAAGAACAGCTATGAAAGATATTGATGTGGTTTTTCATTTGGCTGCTTTAATTGCTATTCCTTTTAGTTACCATTCACCGGATAGTTACATAGATACAAATGTTAAGGGGACACTAAATATAGTACAAGCTGCTAAAGATTTAGGAGTTCACCGGGTGTTGGTAACATCTACTTCAGAGGTGTATGGCACAGCAAAATATATTCCTATCGATGAAAATCATCCTCGCCAACCGCAATCACCTTATTCTGCTTCAAAGATTGGTGCAGATTGTATTGCCGACTCGTTTTATAGAAGTTTCGATTTACCATTAACTATTGTAAGGCCATTTAATACTTTTGGATCACGACAATCTGCCAGAGCAGTAATCCCGACTATTATTACACAGCTTTTAAACGGAAAAGAAGAAATTAAATTAGGAGATTTGATTCCTACTAGAGATTTATTATATGTTAAAGATACTGTAAACGGATTTATTGAAATTGCTAAATCTGAAAAATTGATTGGCCATGATTGTAATATAGCAACTCAATCCGAAATATCTATTGGAGACTTGGCTCAAGAGCTTATTAACCAAATAAATCCAAATGCGGTGATTATTTCTGATAATGATAGACTTAGGCCAGAGAAATCTGAGGTATTCAGATTATATGGTTCAAATCAGAAAATTTTAAAAAATACAAACTGGCAGCAAAAATATTCTTTAAAACAAGGTCTGACTGAAACCATTGAATGGTTTAGGAACCCAGAAAATTTGAAACACTATAAAGCAGATATATATAACATATAATTTAAAATGAGAAAAACTTTAAACAAAGAAATAGTTCATTTTATAAAAAGTCAGTTTCCTGGAAAGGATGTTATTCCTTTGCATGAGCCAATGTTTAAAGGAAATGAAAAACAATATGTAATTAATGCTATAGATTCTACATTTGTTTCCTCAGTAGGCGAATATGTAAACAGATTTGAAAAAATTATGGCAGAGAAAACGGATAGCCAATATGCGGTCGCCATTGTAAATGGAACTAACGCTTTACACATGGCTATGCTAATTTCAGGAATAGAAAGAGAGCATGAGGTTTTGACGCAGGCACTTACATTTATTGCCACAGCCAATGCAATTAGTTATATAGGGGCCAGTCCTGTTTTTATAGATGTAGATTTAGATACTGCAGGCATGTCGCCCAAAGCTTTGGAGCTATTTTTAAAAAAAAATGCCGAAAAGAAACCAGATGGGTTTACTTATAATAAAAAAACGAGAAAGAAAATATCAGCTTGTATTCCAATGCATACGCTCGGCTTACCATTAAGGATAGATGAAATCAAAAGAATTTGCGATGATTGGAATATTGCTTTAATTGAGGATGCAGCAGAATCAATAGGCTCATTTTATCAAGATAAGCATACCGGGACTTTTGGAAGCGTAGGAGTTTTTAGTTTTAATGGTAATAAAACCATTACTTGTGGCGGCGGAGGAGTGATAGTAACAAATGATGAAAATTTAGCTAAAAGAGCAAAACATTTAAGCACACAAGCTAAAATTCCCCATAGATGGGAATTTGTTCATGATGAAATTGGCTACAACTATAGAATGCCAAATTTAAATGCAGCTTTGGCTTGTGCGCAGTTGGAGCAACTAGATAAGTTTGTACTAAACAAACGTGAGTTAGCTACTATCTATCACAAATATTTTGATAAAGTTAACCAAGCGTACTTGTCTGATATTAGTGGGGCAAAATCTAATTATTGGTTAAATGCGATACTTTTTAATAATTTAGAAGAGCGTAATGCATTTTTAGAAGAAAGTAACAATAATGGAGTAATGACACGCCCTGTTTGGGAATTAATGAATCAATTGCCCATGTTTCAAAGTTTTCAGCATGATGGACTTGAAAATAGTATGTATTTAGCAGATAGAATTGTAAATATACCTAGTAGTGTTCGCTAATATGGTTATATTAGGATATTCCGGGCATGGATTGGTGGTGGCTGAAGCAGCTTTATTAAGTGGAGAACCTTTAAAGTATTATAGTGAAAAAGAAAGAATTAAATTCAATCCCTATCAATTAGAATATGCTGGAATTGAAGGATCTGGTGAATTTTTAAACAAAAGAATCACTTCTTTTATATTAGGGATTGGTGATAATAATTTAAGGTGTAACCTTGCAAGGAAAATAGAAAAATTAGGATTAAAAGCAGCAAATGTTAATCATCCTCATTCGGAAATTTCTAAATATGCCATGCTAGGTAAGGGAATTTTCTTCGCAAAAGGATCTCTAATTAGTGCTTTTGCAACAATTGGTAATTATTGTATTATAAATACCGGAGCAATTGTTGAACATGAGTGTGTTCTTGAAGATGGAGTACATATAGCGCCAGGCTGTGTTTTGGCTGGAAACGTACATGTTGGAGAGAAAACATTTATTGGTGCAAATGCTGTAATTAAGCAGGGGGTTAAAATTGGAAAAAACGTAATAATTGGTGCAGGGTCTGTTATTATTAAAGATGTTGATGATGGGCTTAAAATAGTTGGAAACCCAGGAAGAATACTATGAAAAATAAAGTAGTAATTATTGCAGAAGCAGGTGTAAACCATAATGGCTCATTAGAAAAGGCATTTAAGTTAGTAGATGCTGCAGTAGATGCCGGGGCAGATTATGTAAAGTTTCAGACCTTTAAGTCCGAGAAATTAGCTTCTAAAGCAGCAATAAAAGCAGATTATCAAATTGCAAACACTCAAAATTCAAAGGAATCGCAGTTGCAGATGTTGCAAAAATTAGAGTTATCAGTGGCCGACCACGAAGCCCTGATTGCTTATTGTAAATCGAAATCGATCCAATTCTTTTCTACCGCGTTTGATTTGTATTCTTTGTCCTATTTGTCAGAAATTGGTTTAGATATGGTTAAAATCCCATCGGGAGAAATTACCAATCTTCCCTATCTGAAATTAGCCGCATCGTTATTCTCAAAAGTAATCTTATCTACTGGCATGTCTACAATGGAAGATATCAGTGCCGCAATAAAAGTATTTTTGGATGCTGGAATTCCCAAAGATCAGCTTACGGTGCTGCATTGCAATACAGAATATCCAACACCTATGTTGGACGTAAATTTGAATGCCATGCTCCATATTAAACAAACATTTGGTGTTGCTATTGGTTATTCTGATCATACGCTAGGAATTGAAGTGCCAATTGCTGCTGTAGCTTTGGGCGCAACTATGATTGAGAAACATCTCACATTAGATCAAACCATGGATGGGCCTGATCATAAAGCTTCTTTAGAGCCAAATGAATTACGGGCAATGGTTGATGCGATCAGGAATATTGAATTAGCCATCTCGGGTTCTGGGATGAAAGAACCTTCAAATTCAGAGTTTAGAAATATATCGATCGCCAGAAGAAGTATACATTTATCTTTAGCAAAAAGAAGAGGAGAGATCATTAACAAAGATGACTTGGAAATGCTTCGCCCTGGCGATGGAATTTCGCCCATGCAAATGGATGAGGTAATCGGTAAAAAATTGAATAAGGATTTCGAGGCTGGATATAAAATTTCATTTGAAGATTTAGATTAATATGAAAATAGCGGTCTTAACAAGTTCTAGAGCCGATTTTGGCATTTATCTCCCTTTATTAAAGAAGTTAAAAAATGATGATTTTTTTGAAGTAGAACTGATTGTTTTTGGAACCCACCTTTCTGGTTTTCATGGCGAAACAATTAAGCAAATTACCGCAAAAGGATTTGAAGTTGAACATAGGATAGAAT
>JBASZP010000314.1:0-5977 GCA_049660965.1 Daejeonella sp.
GGAAGAGGTCATGGGTTCAATTCCCATAGTTGGCTCAAAATTGTATTAAAAATCAAATAAAATAAAATTAACCTAATAATAAGTATAACAAAATGGCAAAAGAAAAATTTGACCGCAGTAAACCGCACTTAAACATCGGTACTATTGGTCACGTTGACCACGGTAAAACTACCCTGACAGCAGCTATTACTAAAGTTTTAGCAGATAAAGGCTTTTCTGAAGCACGTTCATTTGATTCAATTGACTCTGCTCCGGAAGAAAAAGAAAGAGGTATTACCATTAATACTGCACACGTAGAGTATTCAACGGCTACCCGTCACTATGCACACGTTGACTGTCCAGGTCACGCGGATTATGTGAAAAACATGGTTACAGGTGCTGCACAAATGGATGGTGCAATCATTGTAGTTGCTGCAACTGATGGTCCTATGCCACAAACCCGTGAACACATCTTGCTGGCCCGCCAGGTTGGTGTACCTTCATTAGTGGTTTTCATGAACAAAGTTGATATGGTTGATGATCCTGAATTATTAGAATTAGTAGAGATGGAAGTTCGTGAATTATTATCATTTTATGAATTCCCTGGTGATGATATTCCTGTTATTCAAGGTTCTGCTCTTGGTGGTTTGAACGGTGATCCTAAATGGGTGGAAAAAATTATGGAACTGATGAATGCGGTAGATAGCTACATTCCAATTCCTCCACGTTTAACTGAACTTCCTTTCTTAATGCCGGTTGAAGATGTATTCTCAATCACTGGTCGAGGTACTGTAGCAACAGGTCGTATTGAAAGAGGTGTTATTAACTCTGGTGAGCAGGTTGATATCTTAGGTATGGGTGCTGAAAACTTAAAATCTGTAGTAACAGGTGTTGAGATGTTCCGTAAGATATTAGACAGAGGTGAAGCCGGAGATAACGTAGGTTTATTATTACGTGGTATTGAAAAAACTGATATCCGTCGTGGTATGGTTATTTGTAAACCCGGTTCAGTAACTCCTCATACAGATTTCAAAGCTGAAATTTATGTATTATCAAAAGCAGAAGGTGGACGTCATACTCCATTTTTTAACAAGTATCGTCCGCAATTCTATTTCCGTACAACAGATGTTACAGGTGAAATCACTTTAGCAGATGGTGTAGAAATGGTTATGCCAGGAGATAACGTAACAATCGGTGTAAAATTGATTAACGCTATTGCAATGGAAAAAGGTCTTCGTTTCGCTATCCGTGAAGGTGGCAGAACGGTAGGTGCCGGACAAGTAACAGAGATTTTAAAATAGTAAAATTTCTATATAGAGGTTAATTGGATAACATAAGTCCGCCAATGTGTGGACTTATGTTTTCTTATATAATACACGGGCGCAGTTTTTATGATCAAATAATAAACTGGGTTAATAAATCAAACGGGAATAGTTCAATGGTAGAATAGAGGTCTCCAAAACCTTTGATCAGGGTTCGAATCCTTGTTCCCGTGCTTAAGCTAAACTAAAATATGGCTAACGTAGTAGAATTTTTAAAAGAATCATATACCGAAATGACCCAAAAGGTTACCTGGCCTACATGGACTGAGTTGCAAAATTCGGCGGTATTGGTATTAGTTGCCTCCATAATTATTTCACTTTTAATTTTGGCTATGGATGAAACAGCAGGTAACGCATTAAAAATGTTTTATAAATCTCTGGCGTAACTAAAAGAATGAGCGATCAATTGAAATGGTATGTGGTTAGGGCTGTTAGCGGGAAAGAGAAAAAAGTAAAACAATATTTGGAAGCCGAAGTGAATCGTTTAGGTATTTCAAATTTATTGCCTCAGGTATTAATACCTATGGAGAAATATTACCAAATGCGGGATGGTAAAAAGATTGCTAAAGAACGTAATTTTTATCCCGGATATGTTTTAATAGAAGCCTGTTTAGACGGGGAACTAGAGCACGTTATCAAAGGGATTAATAGTGTGATTGGTTTTCTTGGTGATAAAGGAGGTAATGCTGTACCTATGCGTCCGGCCGAAGTAAATCGCATCCTTGGAAAAGTGGATGAGATGAGTGAGCAGGGCGAGATGATGACCGTTCCTTATTATGTGGGTGAAAATGTAAAAGTGATGGATGGACCGTTTAACGGATTTACAGGCGTTATTGAAGAAGTAAATGAAGAGAAAAAGAAACTCAAAGTAATGGTTAAAATCTTCGGAAGAAGAACGCCTTTAGAGTTGAATTATATGCAAGTTGAGAAAGAGTAATAGATTTGAGATATTAGTAGTGAGATTTGAGAAAAAGAGCGTAAAGCATCTCATATCTAACATCTCAATACTCACATCTAACATAAAAACCTTAAATGTTACATAGCTTCCACTACTAACATTGAATAATAAATAAATTAAGTAAAATGGCAAAAGAAGTCGGTGCGTTAGTAAAATTACAAATCAAGGGCGGCGCTGCTAATCCATCTCCACCGGTTGGTCCTGCATTAGGGGCAAAAGGCGTGAACATTATGGAATTTTGCAAGCAGTTTAATGCACGTACCCAAGATAAACCAGGTAAAGTATTACCTGTTGTAATTACTGTCTATGTTGACAAGTCATTTGATTTTATCATTAAAACACCTCCGGTAGCTATCCAACTGTTGGAAGTTGCAGGGTTAAAAGGTGGCTCTGCAGAACCTAACCGTAAAAAAGTTGCCAGTGTAAACTGGGATCAGGTTGAAAGCATTGCAAAAGATAAAATGACCGACTTGAATGCATTTACTGTAGAATCAGCCATGAAAATGGTTGCCGGTACAGCACGCAGTATGGGAATTACCGTAAGCGGTAATGCACCCTGGAACAATTAATTAACACAAATCAGTTTAAAGAAGTGGCTAGATTAACAAAAAATCAAAAACAGGCACATTCCAAAATTGAGGATGGAAAAGCATATACTTTAGCAAACGCTTCGGCTTTGGTTAAAGATATTACAACGACCAAATTTGATGCTTCGGTTGACCTTGATATACGTTTAGGCGTAGATCCTCGTAAAGCGAACCAAATGGTACGTGGCATTGCAACCCTTCCTCATGGAACCGGTAAAACTGTCCGTGTTTTAGTATTATGCACTCCTGATAAGGAAGCAGAAGCTAAGGCAGCAGGTGCAGATTTTGTAGGTTTAGATGAATATATTGCCAAAATTGAAGGTGGATGGACTGACGTTGATATCATTATTACCATGCCTAGTGTGATGGCAAAAGTAGGTAAACTGGGCCGTGTTTTAGGCCCGCGTAACCTCATGCCAAACCCTAAATCAGGAACTGTAACTCCAGACGTTGGAAAAGCAGTAACCGATGTTAAAGGCGGTAAAATTGACTTCAAAGTAGATAAAACAGGTATCATCCATGCTTCCATCGGAAAAGTATCTTTTGATGCTGATAAAATTTATGAGAATGCGTTAGAAGTAATCCAAACCATCTCTAAATTGAAACCATCATCCGCAAAAGGAACTTATTTCAAGAGCATCCACATATCTTCTACAATGAGTCCGGGAATCGAAATTGAAACTAAATCAGTAGCGGGGATCTAATCATGAAGAAAGAAGAAAAACACGATGTTGTTCTTGCTTTAAAAGAAACGATTGCAGAATACGGTAATTTTTATATTACTGATACTGCCAATCTATCTGTAGCAAAGGTAAATGACATTCGCCGAAAATGTTTCGAAAGCGATATCAAAATGCAGGTAGCTAAAAATACACTGATCAGAAAGGCGATGGAAGCCTCAAGTGGTGATTATAGTGAAATGTTCGAGGTACTTAAAGGATCATCATCCATTATGTTTTCTAAATCAGCAAATGCTCCGGCAAAGTTGATTAAACAATTAAGAAAACAAGGTGATAAACCAGTGCTTAAAGCAGCATATATTGATTCTGCGATATTCATTGGCGATAATCAGTTAGATGCTTTAGTAAACCTTAAATCCAAGGAAGAATTGGTAGCTAATATCATTGCATTGCTACAGTCTCCGGCTAAGAATGTAATCTCAGGATTACAATCCGGTAAGAATAAACTTGCAGGAATTGTTAAAACATTACAAGAAAGAGGTTAACGAACACCTGAAGTTCGATAAGTTATAAAATATTGAAATTTTAAAATTAGAATAAAATGGCAGATTTAAAATCGTTTGCTGAGCAATTGGTAAACCTAACAGTAAAAGAAGTTAACGAATTAGCTCAAATATTAAAAGATGAGTATGGTATTGAGCCTGCTGCTGCAGCTGTTGCAGTTGCTGGTCCTGCTGGCGGTGGTGATGCACCTGCTGCTGCAGCTGAACAAACCACTTTCGATGTAATTTTGAAAGAAGCTGGTGGTTCTAAATTAGCAGTTGTAAAACTGGTAAAAGATCTAACAGGTTTAGGTTTAAAAGAGGCTAAAGACTTAGTTGATGGTGCACCAAAAGAAGTGAAAACCGGAGTTTCTAAAGAAGAAGCAACAGCACTTAAAACACAACTGGAAGAAGCAGGAGCTACTGTTGAGGTTAAGTAATTTCTTAACCTTCCAAAGCAAAGGTTTTAGACTCCGATTTATATCGGAGTCTAAAACTATTTGTATAATACCCATTTATTGTTTGACTAACAATTCTGAATTAACAGAAAAAAAGTCGCAGTTTATTTACTAAACTAAATCTTAGTCCCTTGGCAAACAAAAATAAACACACCGAAAGAGTAAATTTTGCTACTAGTAAGCATGTATTGGATTATCCGGATTTTCTGGATGTACAGTTACAATCTTTCAAGGAATTTTTTCAATTAGAAACTACATCCGACAGCCGTCATCAGGAAGGTTTGTTTAAAGTGTTTTCTGAAAATTTTCCGATCTCTGATTCAAGAAATATCTTTGTATTAGAATTTCTTGATTATTTCATTGATCCGCCACGTTATGACATTACCGAATGTATTGATCGTGGTTTAACACACAGCGTTCCATTAAAAGCTAAGCTGCGCTTATCTTGTAATGATGCAGAACACGAAGATTTTGAAACGATTGTTCAGGATGTGTATTTGGGAACTATCCCATATATGACACCAAAAGGAACTTTCGTGATCAACGGAGCTGAGCGTGTAATTGTATCACAATTGCATCGTTCACCAGGAGTGTTTTTCGGCCAAAGCCGTCACACAAATGGTACGAAATTATATTCAGCCCGTGTAATACCATTTAAAGGATCGTGGATCGAATTTGCAACAGACGTAAATAACGTGATGTATGCTTATATCGATCGTAAGAAAAAATTCCCCGTTACTACACTATTGCGTGCTATCGGTTATTCAGATGATAAAGATATTCTTGAATTATTTGAATTAGCTGATGAAGTTAAGGTAAGCAAATCCGGTTTGAAGAAATTCGTTGGACGTAAACTTGCCGCAAGAGTTTTAAGGAAATGGGTTGAAGATTTCGTGGATGAAGATACAGGTGAAGTGGTTTCTATTGATCGGAATGAGATCATTATGGAACGCGAAACCGTCTTAGAAGAAGATCATATCGATATGATCATTGAGGCTGGTGTAAAAACAGTTATCTTAACAAAAGATGACGCCATCAACAGCGGTGATTATACTATTATATACAACACCTTACAAAAAGATACGTCAAACTCTGAAAAAGAAGCGGTCGAGCATATCTATCGTCAGTTACGTAACGCTGAACCACCTGATGAAGAAACTGCCCGTGGTATCATTGATCGTTTATTCTTCTCAGATAAACGTTACGATTTAGGAGATGTTGGCCGTTACCGCATTAACCGTAAATTGAAATTAACCACTCCTGTTGAAACCAAAGTTTTAACCAAACAGGATATTATTGCGATTGTAAAATATTTGATCAAATTAATCAACTCAAAAGCTGAGGTGGATGATATTGATCACTTATCAAACCGTCGTGTACGTACTGTTGGGGAGCAATTATATGCACAATTTGGAGTAGGTTTAGCACGTATGGCACGCACCATCCGTGAG
>JBASZP010000315.1:0-2600 GCA_049660965.1 Daejeonella sp.
GGAGTAAGGAACGCATACTTGAAGTTTATTTAAATGTAATTGAAACAGGCGATGGTATTTATGGAGCTGAAGCAGCAACACAAGTGTTTTATAGAAAACCGGCAAGTAGTCTAAGTAAACAGGAAGCAGCCTTATTAATTGCTGTATTACCTAATCCCTTGCGCTGGTCTCCGGCCAAACCAACCCGGTATATTTATTTTAAACAAAAACTGATTTTGCGAAATATGAATAATTTGGGAAAACTAAATTTTTGATAAACTCTTTATTGGACGTTAAATATAACTGGTGTTAAGCAGGCAATAAATTTCCAAAAACCTGAGCATGCCAACTATTCTTTAGAGGTAATATCCAACCTGTTTGTAATTCTTTACGGGAAGTAATGGTATTATTAAATACCAATGTTTCTGAGTTTAGTTTACCATCACGTATTAAATTCTCAAATTCTTCACGATCGCAATTTATGATCTCTTCACCATCGCGATAAGCTATACGGAAACGATCAAATAAATTAATATTATACTGCTGTTCCAGTTCTTTCATCAGGTTCACTGATTTATCAATAGAACAACCTGTTGCTCCGGCGAATTGCTCATCAACTGATAGAATTAGAAACTGATGATACCTGATTTCGCCTTTAGCGGCTAATTGATTGCCATGCGCTAACCATTGTGCGGTAAAATCATCCATTTTTTGCTGGATTACTTTCTCTTCATCATGAGTAAATACTCTGTTAGCTTGATAGATCCAAATACGGGAATTCTCAGAAATTTGCATCTACAAAGTTATTGAATTTACCCAATACAATACTGTTTAAAACTATAGTAATAACATTAAAAGTAATGGTATACTAATACCACTACTTTTAAAAGCACTAATAATTTGAGACAAAATTATTAATAAGGTATTGTATAGCTCATCCTCACTAATATCTCACGTCCAACTCCTGAAAGTGGTGCCGAAGCGCTATTATATGGTTGTATAAAGAGTTGTCTTTGATTTGAAATATCATTAATTCCTACTCCTACATCTAAACCTTTTGTAAGAAGATTACGGTTTTGGAAAAACAGATTAAAATAAACTGTTTCCGGATTTTTTTTCAATATTAAGGCTCCGTTAGCATCAAATTGAGTAAAGGCATACCGACTGGATAAATAGGTAATGGTAGGGCTTAAAGACATATTTTCTGAAAGATTTAAACTTCCATAAATATTAAGTTTTCCGGCAGGCCACGCTAATAAGTTATTATCATGCTCGGGTACCTGATAGGCTGTAACATAGTTCCTGTTTTTTGCAGAGAAATAAGCGTAGTTAGCAGCAATAAAACCGAATTTACTTTTGTAACTATATTCTAATTCCAGTCCTTTGGTACCTGTATTATTTTCATTAATAAAATTACCAAATGGAAATTCGTCATTAAAAGAAAAAACAATAGGGTCAGTTATACGAATATCATATACATTGGCCTTAATGCTCATATTATTTGTTAATTGATATCCTATTTCAACTTCTGCTACATTGGTATACTCGGGCTTTAAGTTTATATTCTTGTTTAGGTTTTCCAGAGCAGGGGTTCTAAAAGAACGACTGTATAGGGCTTTAAAATTCCATGCATCAAACACTTTTGTAATGCCTATGCGGGGTGAAAAAGCCGTGCCAAACTGGCTATGTCTATCCATACGGGCGCCAACAAAAAGAGGTAAATATTCATTTTTAAAATGAACCTGGCCAAATAAGCCGATATCATAGAAGCTAAGATCTTTTGTTCCGTTATAAAAATTCGGATCAAAACCATGCTTTCGTTCTGCATGGTCAAAATAAGCATCAATGCCTGCTACAAAATTTAGCTGTGCAGAAAGATTATAGTTAAGGTTTACAGATGGTGAAAGTCTGCTGGTTAAAACCTCATAATACTCTATAGAGGAATTTGGCTCTGATTTCCAGGGGGTTGTGCTTTTAAAATTAAGTTTCGGAATAATTGTTAGTTCGCTTGTTGGTTTCCATTCATATTTTGCTTCTGTATAAAACCCTCTGTTACTGTGCTTTTCTAAAGGGGTTTGAATAGCATTGTAAAACCATGGAGAGTTAATGGCGTAAGAATCATAAATAAACCTGGCAGAAAAATCTTTTATTTGGAGTGCGCCATTTAGCATTCCCGGGTATATTTTGGTGTTATCTTTTAAATTGACCATATCTCCCTGAGCATCTGTATAATCCTGATCAGATCTCCTGCCCTGTCCGAAATATCCGGATAAAGAGTAAGTCACATTTCCTGTATTATTTCCAATAGCTATACTCGCATTTCTACGTGCATAGGTATCTTTTAAAAAACCGTAAGTTCCTGTCACATTTACCCCCTTAAGTGCGTTCCCATTCTTAGTAATAATATTGATAACACCTAATGATGCAAATCCTCCATATAAACTGGAACCCGGACTTCTCATGATCTCAATCTTTTCAATTTGATTGATATCATAATGCTGGCCAAATTCGGTATTACCAAAAGACAAGTCATTCATTTCCTGCCCATCTAATAGAAGTAACATTTTGGCTTCATGGGACCAATTGCCGCGGGAGGACATCCCCACAACTCCACCTATATC
>JBASZP010000316.1:0-1978 GCA_049660965.1 Daejeonella sp.
GATGGGCGCTTTAAAAAGAATGTGAAAGAAGATATTGCCGGGCTGGAATTTATTGAAAAACTACGCCCGGTAAGTTATGAAATAGACCAGGCGAAATTACAATCTTTCCTTAAAACAGATCCGTCAACTACCGGCAGGGAAGATTCACAAAGAAGCATTGGCTTTATAGCGCAGGAAGTAGCACGGCTGGTAGAAGAGAAAGGATATACTTTTTCCGGGGTGGAAAAACCGGCCAATGAAGAGCAGGACCATTACAGCATCCGCTATGCCGAGTTTGTAATACCCCTAACCAAAGCTGTACAGGAATTAAGCGCCTTAGTAAAAACCCAGCAACTGGAAATGGATGAACTTAAAAAATTAGTTGCAGCATTAAGCAACCCAGGTGCCGAAACTGCTAAAACCAATGTGGTTAGAACAGGCGTTGAAACTAATACTTCAATAGCTGATGATATAAAGATCTATCCTAACCCAACCAAGGGGGTAATTACCATCAGCGGTAATGGAAGCGCTACCGGTAAGATAGAAGTAGTAAACGCTTCGGGAGCTAAGGTTTATCAAACAGACCTGAAAAGCAATACCACCCAGCTTGATCTTTCAGCTTATCCAAGCGGGATATATTTGGTAACTATTACCAGTAATGGTCAAACTACAACCAAAAAGATTATTTTGGAATAAGTTAATTCTAAAAGAAAAGTAGTAAAAAGCCCAATCAATATTAAGTTATGATTGGGCTTTTTATTAAACTACTTTAGTTCTTTGTTAGAGAATTCTAAAACTGAAAACCTTTACTATATTAGTTGCCACCAGTTCCGCCCTGCCCCTGGCCGCCATCGCCTTGTTTCAGGTCGTCATTATTAACCCCACGTTTTTTCTTAGGCTGTGCGTTAAAGTTCAGTTTACCAAAATTCCAGCTAAAGTTTACTCCGAAAGAACGGAAAGGAAGCGCAAAATTACTGGACTGAACCAGAGTGCCATTGTTGATATTGGTTCTAAAGTTTTTACGTTCATTAAAAGGATCAATCATATTAAATCCAATGCTGCCTTTTTTCTTTAAAATTTCTTTCTTCACTCCTAATACCCACATATTGAATGCCGGGTTTTCTCCCTGAAAAGTTCTGCGTGGAGCATTTAAAATAAAGAAAGTTTCTGCTGAAATTCCTCCTTTAAGTTTAACCGAACCACTTAAAAAGGCATTGTATAATAAATAGGTTTTATTATTTGATTGTGAAGCATTACCGTTAAACTGATTACCCGGACTTACCCCATAAGTGTAGGCATTAATGTTTCCTCTCAAGGTTAAGATTTTAATGGGATTTACTGACCCAAAAAGACTTGCGCCGATGGAGTTATTCTCGCCAATATTGGCAAAACTGGTCAGGTTCGCGGTAACTGTTTTTTGCTGCCCGCTATCATCAGTATAAGTATATTCTATTGGTGTTGAGAAACTTTCAATAATATTATCAGTACGTTTATAATATATTGAAGCATTAATTACAGTTGTTTTTACAAATGTAGAATAGCCTAATTCTAAAGTCTGGGCAATTTCGGGAGAAAGTTCAGGGTTACCAACTGACTGGCTGTAAACACTACTTATATTACGAAAAGGGTTCAAAAACTGTAAGCTCGGGCGTTGTATGCGTTTGGTATAACTTAGTTTTACTGTCTGAAAGTTTTTAAATCCTTTAGACAAAATAAAACTGGGGACAAAACTGGTATAATTTTGACTGATAGGCTGTAAACCCGCATTCACATTTTGGGAACTCCCTTCAATATCAGTTAACTCTACACGCCCGCCAACTTTTATACTCCAGCTATTTTTTAATGCAGCGCCTAATACGCCATAAGCAGAAAAAACATCCTGGCTGTAATCAAATACATTTGACCGTAAAGGGTTGGTTTCAAAAACTCCGGCTGTTTGGTTTTGTATATCATAATCACTGGTTATATTTCTGGAAATTCCTTTTAAACCGGTTTCTAT
>JBASZP010000317.1:0-5239 GCA_049660965.1 Daejeonella sp.
TAGCGGGGGCGCTGACAAGTTAATAGGTCGGGGAGATATGCTTCTGTCAACGGGAAGCGACCTGATCAGGATTCAGTGCGCTTTTGTAGACACACCAGAGGTTGAACGTATTTCTGATTATATTGGCGAGCAAATGGGTTATCCCTCGGCCTTTATGTTACCGGAATATATTGATGAAAATGGGGGAGGTTCATCTTCCAAAGATTTTGACCCGGATGAACGGGATCCGCTTTTTGAAGATGCGGCAAGATTAATTGTCATGCATCAACAGGGCTCTACGTCTTTAATTCAGCGTAAATTAAAGCTGGGCTACAATCGCTCAGGCAGAATTATGGATCAATTGGAGGCTGCCGGCATAGTCGGAGCCTTTGAAGGAAGCAAGGCCAGAGAAGTTTTATTTCCCGATGAGTATTCTTTGGAACAGTTTTTGGAGAGCCTGGGCAAAAACAATTAAAATTCTAAAAACAAATGAAAAAAAAATTACTATTCACTTTTTTCGCGTTAGCCTCAACTATTAGTTTAAAAGCCCAAAACGAACCAACAGCAAAATCAATTCTTGCCGATGTCAGCAAAAAATATCGCAGATATGATGTAATAAAAACAGAATTTAGCTACACACTTGAAAATCAGCAAGCCAAATTAAAAGAAACACAATCAGGTACTTTATTCGTACGCTCTAAAACAAATAAATATAAAGTGATTTTAAAAGGCCAGGAATTAATAAGCGACGGCAAAAACCAGTGGACTTATTTAAAGGCAGATAAAGAAGTTCAGTTAAGTGAAGTTGATAACAGCTCCACCGCGTTAAATCCCGCGAAAATATTTACCATTTATGAAAAAGGATTTAAGTCATTATATACCGGCGAAACTAAAAAGGGCGGAAAAATTTATCAAAATATTGATTTAACACCAACAGATAGTAAACGTACCTTTTTTAAGGTCAGGCTGGACGTGGATAAGGAAAATAAACAGATCACTAATGCTGTTATATTCGATAAAAATGGTAACCGCTATACCTATACAATAAAAACATTTACTCCTAATGTAACTGTTCCCGAATCAACATTTTCATTTGATACTAAAAAGCATCCCGGTGTTGAAGTTGTTGATCTAAGATAACAAATCTCTGTTAAATAAGTTGAAAGATAGGTTTTCGGTTTAAGTATATTTAAACCTTCCGTCAGGCTTTTTTGTTATTTTTGAAACCAAATGCCGCTTACTTACACCCAGCACACCTTCGAGAAACTTGAATATTTATTCAAATGTTTAGGTTATAAGATCAGGTATGAAAGGGGCACTTTTAAAACTGGCGCCTGTAAGTTTGATGACCGTATGGTTATTGTAGTGAACAAGTTTTCAAATTTAGAAAGCAAGATCACTGCATTAGCAGAGATTATACAAAACCTGGAGTCTGAAAGTGGTTTACTGGATGAA
Organism: Daejeonella sp.; assembly: GCA_049660965.1. GTDB lineage: Bacteria > Bacteroidota > Bacteroidia > Sphingobacteriales > Sphingobacteriaceae > Daejeonella. The sequence continues at coordinate 1,435 of JBASZP010000317.1, forward strand.
AAGCAAAATACATTTTTGCATACTCTGAAACAAACTAAATTAAAGATTTGAAGATCACTTTTTTAGGGACCGGAACCTCGCAGGGTGTGCCTGTTATCGCTTGTGATTGTGAAGTCTGTACTTCAACAGACTGCCGCGACAAGCGCTTAAGGGTTTCGATATTAGTGGAAGAGGCTGGAAAAACGATCGTTATTGATTCGGGACCGGATTTCAGATATCAAATGTTACGGGCAAAAGTAAAACAACTGGACGCCATCATTTTTACACATGAACATAAAGATCATGTTGCCGGTTTAGATGATGTGAGGGCTTTTAATCATAAACAACAATCAGAAATTGATATATATGCCCACGAACGTGTACAGGAAGCATTAAAGAGGGAATTTGCTTATATTTTTTCTCATGTCCGCTACCCCGGAATACCCTTAATTAAACTTCATACAATATATAATTATCCGTTTGAAGTGGCCAGTATAGCCTTTTTACCTGTTGAAGTGATGCACCTTAATTTACCCGTTTTTGGTTTTCGTATTGATGGTTTTACGTATATAACAGATGCAAAAACAATATCAGAAGAAGAAAAAGAAAAAATTAAAGGTTCTAAAGTTTTGGTAATTAATGCCCTTCAAAAAGAAGCTCATCTTTCTCATTTTACATTAAACGAAGCAATAGCATTTGCCCGTGAAATAAATGCTGATAAAACCTATTTGACGCATTTAAGTCATCGGCTGGGTACTCACCAAAGTATAAGTGAAGAATTGCCTCCGGGAATAGAATTAGCTTATGATGGTTTGACCTTAGAAGTTTAATTAGTTTTTAATTTGCTTTTCTTCCTTTTTTGCAACCAGTAATTTGCCTTGTAAGTCAGGTAAGAAGAGCCTGCGCCAACTATTGCCCCGCCTAAAACATCACCCGGGTAATGTACACCTAAATGCATTCTTGAATAGGCTACACTCCCTGCCCATAAATACGACGGAACAATTACATACCATTTTGGATAGAGCATACTAACTGAAGTTGCGGTTGCAAATGCCGAGGATGTATGCCCCGATGGAAAAGAAGGAGTGTTTTCTGCTACCACATTTTGTATAAAATCATATTTCTCATAGGGCCTGGTTCTGTTAATGCTATATTTCAGGCCTCTTGTAACCAGTACGGAGAAAATAACAGCGGTTCCAACCTGTAAACCATTCCATTTTAATAAACTGTCCTTCTTTATAAACCCAGTCCCGATCATAGCTGTTGGAACAGTAAGACTTACATAATAACTACTGTGAGTAATGCTAGTAAATGTTTGATCGAAGTTCTTATTGCGGTTTACATTAATATCTTTCAGTAAATTAATATCCGCGTTTTGTGCAAAGCATAATTGTGAAGAAACTAACAACAGCAGGATGCAAACTTTCACGATTTTTAACTTTAGTGGATTAGTAAGTATATTTTATAATGAAGTGGTAAAACGAAAAAGCAAATATTAAAAAATAATATTTGCTTTTAGTGTGCCCGGGAGCAGATTCGAACTGCCACATCCTTTCGGACGCCACCCCCTCAAAGTGGTGCGTCTGCCAATTTCGCCACCCGGGCATTTGCTTCTGCAAATATAAAATCTTCAGCTTAAAACAGCTGTTTTAATGTTAAATAATCAATTAGTTTGCAATTAGGGTTTTATCTGCTAATTTTAGCATAGTTTACTTCACTCAAAAAATCATGAAAAAAAATATTTATTGCTTAGTTGTATTACTATTACTTGCTTTTACCGCATTTTCTCAAAATAAAGACGCGGTATTAGGGAAATGGCTTAATAAAAGCGGAGAATGTCACCTACAGATTTACAAAAAAGGTGTACAGTATTTTGGGAAACTGACCTGGTTAAAAGAGCCGAATGATGCAGCCGGAAAACCTAAATTGGATAATAAAAACCCTGTTGAAGCTCTTCGTAAAAATCCCTTGCAGGGCTTGGAAATTTTAAAAGGATTTAATTACGCAGGTGATGGTGTGTGGGAAAAGGGCTCTATTTATGATCCTAAAACGGGTAAAACCTATAATTGTAAAATGAGTATGGAGAGTAGTGATAAACTTGATATGAGAGGCTATGTAGGAATTTCATTATTGGGCAGAACGGAAACCTGGACCAGAGTTAAGTGAGAAGTTTAGTTTTAATAATCTTTATTGTTTTTGCTTTTAAAGCTGCGTCATCGCAAAGCATTATTCCGCTTCAGTCGGGTACAAATTCAAGTATCCGCGGATTGGCAGTTCTTGATAATTCTGTTGCCTGGCTTTGTGGAAGTAACGGATATACTGCCCATACAATGGATGGAGGTAAAACCTGGCAGTGGAAACAAGTGCCTGGTTATGAAAAGTATGATTTCAGGGATATTGAAATCTTTTCAAAAGAGAACATTATCATCGTTAATGCTGGCTCTCCGGCTCTTATTTTACAAACCTTAGATGGGGGTTTAACATGGAAAGAACGCTATCGCAATGATTCTCCGGATATTTTTTTAGATGGAATGGCATTTTGGGACGCTAAACGCGGATTAATCTTCGGCGATCCGATAGATAGTAAAATGCAATTATTACAAACCCGAAATAACGGACAAGAATGGCAAAGTATAACTGATAAACTGGATATCCCTCTAATAAAAGATGAAGCCAGTTTTGCCGCAAGTGGTACTACGATACGTACACAAAAAGGAGGTAAAGCCTGGATAGCAACCGGAGGTGCACAATCACGGATATTTTATACTCCCGATTATGGCAAGACCTGGGCAGCATATTCATGCCACATTATTCAGGGAGGTAATACTAAAGGTCCTTTTTCTATCGCTTTTTTTGATGATAAACAGGGTATCGCTGTTGGAGGGGATTATTCAGCAGATACTTTACGAACAAATAACCTGGTATTAACTAATGATAGCGGTAAAACATGGCATAAGCCGGTCAGTACAACATTTGGTTATCGCTCCGCTGTTGAATACATTAATCAGAATGTATTAATTGCTACCGGAACTTCAGGTACTGATATTTCATTTGACGGAGGTAAAGTATGGAGTAACATTTCATCTGATGGTTATAACACAATCGGCAAATCAAAAGACGGAAAATGGATTTTACTGGCCGGTAGTAAAGGTAAAATAAGTGTGGTTAAGCTACCATTAGTAAAAAAGTGAATACATTATAAAGCATAATTACAGTAATATGGCAACAGAAGTTAAGTGTCCGAGTTGTGGTCACCATTTTGAACCCAATGAAGCAATAAGGGAAGAAGTAGAAAAAGAGTTGCGGCTGAAAGTAGTGGATTGGCAGAAAAAAAAAGATGAAGAATTCGCCAAAAAACTGGAAGAAGAAAAGCAGCTTATCGGAGTCAATATTCGTAAAACTATAGCTGCAGATTTTGAGAATAAGCTCCAAATGCTTGAAAACTCTAATAAAGACAATGAAGAAAAACTCAAACTATCACGACAAAAAGAGCTGGAGTTTTTCAAAAAAGAACAGGAATTGAAAACCAAAGAAGCAGAATTAGAAATTAGTGTACAGAAAAAACTCCAGGAGGAGAGAACAAATATTACCGAACAAATACGAAAACTTGAAGCCGAAAAAACCGCGTTAAAAGAAACAGAACATAATTTGCGGGTAAAAGAACTGGAAAAACAGCTTGACGATCAGAAAAAGTTAGCCGAAGAAATGAAGCGTAAGGCAGAACAGGGCTCTATGCAGTTGCAGGGCGAAGTTCAGGAACTGATTTTAGAAGAACTTTTACGCAGCACTTTCCCTTATGATGTCATTGGCGAGGTTGGTAAAGGTG
>JBASZP010000318.1:0-5073 GCA_049660965.1 Daejeonella sp.
GATGGGCGCTTTAAAAAGAATGTGAAAGAAGATATTGCCGGGCTGGAATTTATTGAAAAACTACGCCCGGTAAGTTATGAAATAGACCAGGCGAAATTACAATCTTTCCTTAAAACAGATCCGTCAAATGCTGGCAGGGAAGATTCACAAAGAAGCATTGGCTTTATAGCGCAGGAAGTAGCACGGCTGGTAGAAGAGAAAGGCTATACTTTTTCCGGGGTGGAAAAACCGGCCAATGAAGCGCAGGACCATTACAGCATCCGTTATGCTGAGTTTGTAGTACCGCTAACCAAAGCTGTACAGGAATTAAGCGCATTGGTAAAAACCCAGGAACAAAAAATAGATAAGCTTGAAAAATTAGTTGCAGTATTAAGCAATTCAGGTGCCGAAACTGTTAAAACAACCTCTGCAAGAACGGAAGCCGGAACTAATACTTTAGTATCAGAAGATATGAAGATCTACCCTAATCCAACCAAGGGGGTAATTACGATTAGTGGTAATGGAAGCGCTACCGGTAAAATAGAAGTAGTAAACGCTTCGGGAGCTAAGGTTTATCAGACAGACCTGAAAAGCAACACTACCCAACTTGATCTTTCAGCTTATCCCAGCGGGATATATTTGGTAACTATTACCAGTAATGGTCAAACTACAACCAAAAAGATTATCCTGGAATAAAAAGGTTCTTAAATAAGAATTAGTTGAAAGCCGGATCAGATTAGTCTGATCCGGCTTTTTTGATATACTTTTATTCCTGTTGTAAAACACATCCTGCACTTCTCAGAAAATTGATAAGCATTTTATCAGCCGGGAACAATAACTGACCTGTTTCAGTTTATCTTTGCCCTGTTTTTATATCAATTCTTATGCAATTACGTGTTTTAGTTTTAATTAATGCCCTGGCCGTAGCCCTTTCTTTGGGTATTACTAATTTTTATTTTCAAAAAAGCTGGTATAACTTGGGCCTTACCTTCTCTATTTCGCTGGTGGTTAGCTTTGTGGTTTTTTATTACCTCATAGAACGATATGTTTACAGTAAAATAAAGCTGATCTATAAATTAATACATAATTTAAAACTGGGTAAAGACCTAAAAGATGCCCTTGGCGAATACGTAAGCGCCGACCCGATAAATGATGTAGAATTTGTGGTAAAAGAATGGGCCAGGGATAAAAAAACTGAAATAGATGATCTTAAACAACAGGAAAAATTCAGGCGTGAATTCCTTTCGAACATCTCACATGAATTTAAAACCCCTCTTTTTGCTATACAAGGCTATATTGAAGCCCTGCAGGATGGCGATATGGATAACCCGGAGCTGTCCCTGAAATTTTTGCAAAAGGCATCCCGCAATGTAGACCGTCTAACTTTTCTGATCAAAGACCTGGATGCCATATCTAAACTTGAAAGCGGTGAAATCCCAATTAATTATGAAGATTTTGACCTGTCAGTATTAATCAATGAGGTCATTGAATCGATGGAGTTAAAATCTGAAAAATATAAGATCAACCTGGCCTTTAAAGATAAATACAACTACCCGGTTTGGGTTAATGCCGATCGTGAAAAGATACAGCAGGTTTTGGTCAACCTCATTGATAATTCATTTAAATACGGTACAGAAAATGGAAACACTGCTATAAAAACGTTTGAATTGCATGACCAGATCTTAATTGAGGTTACGGATGACGGGGTTGGGATTGAAGAAAAATATTTACCACGGTTATTTGAGCGCTTTTACCGCACTGATAAAAGCAGATCGCGGCAAATTGGCGGTTCGGGGTTGGGCTTAGCCATTGTAAAACATATTGTAGAGGCACATCAGCAAATTATAAGTGTCAGGAGCACAGAAGGAATAGGCTCTACTTTTGGCTTTACTTTACAAAAAATAAAGTAACCTGTATTATTAACATTAACTTAACATTGGGATAGTAGTTTTGTCTACACCAAATTTAAAACCATGTCACTGAACAGCATTTTTCAATACTTTGTTCCTAAAGACAAAAAATTCTTCCCCCTGTTTGAACAGGATAGCGCCAACCTGATTGTCATGGCTCAGCGACTGACCGAAGCCGTGAACACCGAAGACCTGATCCGAAGGAAAGAGCTATTTAAAGAAATTGAAGATCTGGAACATGTGGGGGATGAAATTACCCATCAAATTCATTTAGAGCTCAGCAAAAATTTTATTACTCCTTTTGACCGCGAAGATATACACCAGCTGGCCAGCGCCATTGATGATGTGGCTGATTATATTCATGGTTCTGCCAGCAGGATGAATTTATATAAGGTGATAAGCATTACACAGCCCATTAAAGAATTATCGGACCTGATCTTACAGGCTTGCCAGGATGTAGATAAAGCCGTACGTGAACTTCGTAATCTTAAAAACATCCGTAACATAGCCGATTCATGCGTACGCATTAACAGCATTGAAAACCAGGCAGATTATGTATTTGATAAAGCCGTAGGCGAACTTTTTGAGTATGAAAAAGATGCCGTAAACCTTATTAAATATAAAGAAGTACTCTCTGCATTAGAAACCGCAACAGATATGTGCGAAGATGTAGCCAATGTTTTAGAATCCATATTAGTTAAACACGCCTAATTTTAATTTCAGCTTAAACTTATAGTAATGGTTTCTACTTTACTCATTATTGTGATCATACTGGCATTGATATTTGATTATATCAATGGTTTTCATGATGCAGCTAACTCCATTGCCACTATTGTCTCAACAAAGGTATTAACCCCTTTCCAGGCAGTCATGTGGGCCGCGTTCTTCAATTTCGTAGCTTACTTTATTGCCAAGTATTATTTTGGTGAGTTTGGCGTAGCCAATACGGTTGCCAAATCAGTTCATGAAGAGTTTATAACCCTATATGTTATCCTGGCCGGTTTATTAGCAGCCATTACCTGGAATTTGCTCACCTGGTGGTTTGGTATCCCCTCCAGTTCATCGCATACTTTAATTGGCGGTTTTGCTGGCGCCGCAATGGCCCATGCGGGTTTTGCCGCCCCAAGAATGGAAGTAATTGGCCGGATAGCGGCATTTATTATTTTAGCCCCATTAATAGGAATGTTTATTTCCTATACCATTAATATCATCATCATTAATATTGCCCGCAATGCTAACCCTTCAAAAGCAGAATGGTGGTTTAGAAAATTACAGCTCGTTTCCTCAGCTTTATTTAGCATTGGTCACGGAAGTAACGATTCGCAAAAGGTTATGGGTATTATTTCTGTCGCTTTAATTGCCGGTGGGGTTATCCCTTCCATTCATGAAATGCCCACCTGGGTTCCCCTGGCCTGTTATACCGCTATTGCGGCGGGTACCATGAGCGGCGGCTGGAAAATTGTAAAAACAATGGGTACCAAAATAACTAAAGTAACTCCATTGGAGGGTGTAGCCGCAGAAACTGCCGGCGCATTTACCTTATTTATGACCGAGCATTTTAAGATACCTGTTTCAACCACACATACCATAACCGGAGCCATTATTGGCGTAGGTTTAAGTAAACGTATATCAGCCGTAAGGTGGGGGGTAACTATTAATTTATTATGGGCCTGGATCTTAACCATCCCCGTCTCGGCATTACTGGCCGTTATTATTTACCACCTTATTAATTTATTTACATAAACTGGCTTTCTTAAATTTAAGCTTGTTTATAGTAATACAAAAAAGCCTTGTGAAATAATAAATATGTTAAGCGCTTAAGCCGGTCAACTAAATCCATTTTCTTATTTTTGCTTTATGGGAACACAGGTACAAGAAGAAACCTTAACACTGGAAGAAATTCTTTCCGCATTAAAGAATACAAACCAGCTTATTCTTTGGAATGACGATACCAATACCTTTGAACATGTGATTGATTGCCTGATAAAATACCTGGACTATACCCCTAAACAAGCCGAACGCATTGCTTTTACTGTACATCATGAAGGTAAATGTATTATCCTGGAAGGATCTTTTACTGAAATAGAAGTGTACCGTAAAATTCTTCAGCAGGAAGGGCTTACTGTTTCTATTGAATAACACTCATTTAAATCCCCTGTGTGCTAAACTTTCTTCAAACCATAGTCTTAGCGTCCTGCTAAGAATACTACTATACAAGTATGATATTAACAATGCCCTGTTGCAATCGGATGCAATACGATGCGGGCAAGTATTTACTTTTGTGCTAAACTTGCTGTTCGACATGTTGTGAAAGGCATGTCGAACTTAGTGATAAGATTATATTTCCAAACTTGCTGTTCGACATGTTCTGAAAGGCATGTCGAACTTAGTGATAAGATTATATTTCCAACCCACCTTTAGTTCGGGATGCCCTGCGGAAACTGTAGAACAGCTGACTTCTTCTGAAAGTTATAGGAAAGATAGCATTTGCTGTTATATATCTATATCAATTATTTTTTAATCGCCGGAAACATCCCGAACAGCAAACTCTTTTTTAGTGTTTCTGCGTTTAATGACACCTTTCCTGCTAATTATGCCGGACGGCGTCCTCTTTTTTCTTTTTAGATTTAAGTCTATCCTTCGGAAGACTTAAACCAGAGTGGTGTCCCCCGCTGGCGGGGGCAGGGGGTGGTTAAGCATCAGATTATTCATAAATGTTCCGGCAGGTTATCCCAAACCAGCATTTTTATCTCTCAGACTAATATCTACCCTATTACAATCGTCGGCAATGCCATGCTAACAAAGTTTTATTCTATTGCAATTGGATGCAATGCCATACTAACAAAGTTTTGCCATATTGCAGTCGGATGCAATGCCATGCTAACAAAGTTTTTCCTTATTGCAATCGGATGTAATGCCATGCTAACAAAGTTTTGCCCTGTTGCAATTGGATGCAATGCCATGCTAACAAAGTTTTGCCCTATTGCAATTGGATGTAATGCCATGCTAATAAAGTTTTGCCCTATTGCAATTGGATGTAACACAATAAAAAAATTAAAAAATATTTGCCTGTTTAATTGATAATTATTTCTTTTGTCAGGTAATTAGATAGTAAACAGATTAGTTCACTTAAAAATTTATTTTATGATCTTATTTCATTTGAACAACCCTTTTATTAATAGCA
>JBASZP010000319.1:0-1637 GCA_049660965.1 Daejeonella sp.
GCTATTGGGCAGTTGTTGCGTCGCACACTTGGGCGAATTTGCAATAATCAGCAATGTCAAAACTAAGCATCAAACTAATTCTTTAGGATTTAACGCAAGAATTCCAGAGAATATATCTGCATTTATAACTACAAAAATTTTTTTGGCTAGTTCTTTTCTTTCATCATCCGATAAAGTAGTCATGTTCAAAAAAATATCTCGATATACTTTTTCCCTTCGACTTGATTCAGCAGGGTTTCTTGCATCCACTTTATCGCCTTTAAAAAAAAGAATTAAATAGCAATTTACCTTGAGTTGCCCTGCAATAATATCCCATAAATATTTATCAGTTTCACCAATAGAACTTCCAAAAATACAAATTAAATTTGCACTCTGAATCAACCTTATACAGTCTTCATCTATTTTAGCCCTTGAAACCCTATTGCCTTCTGATTTCACTAAGGCCGCTAAAATTTCTTGGTTACTACGAAACTCTAAATTTTTTATTTGAGACGTATCACTAACACCTAAAATCATCCTTTCATCTACATATCCATGAATATGCTTTATACCTTTAAAATTAATTGGGTAGACGCCGTCATGAGTTCCAATTCTAGTTCCTTGGGAAATATCAGTCCCGAATAATTTTTCTAAACTTTGTGTATAATTAAAAGTAATTACACTAACCTTCCAGGGAATCTCACTCCAATTTGAATTTTGAAATACTTCCATATTTTCTCTCTCCCCACGGGTCAAAAAATTTATTGGCCGGCATAAATCCATTTTCAATTTTTCCTTATTTACATTTGAAAAATCAAATTTAGACTCAACATCCTTTAAATATTCAGCCAGATTATTTCTTATATCTTCAAGCGACTCTTCAAATTTTTGCTGTGTTAATCCATGAGTAAGCTCTCCTAATCGAATCTCTAAGTCAGACCATAATTCGTCTTGCAACTTAATACTGCTTTTGATATTTTTTATATTTTCATTTGGAGATTCGACACTTAAATAATGAGTATAAAAATCCTTATACTCAGTCTTCATTCCAAGATTTATATCAAACCCATTCCCAATCAGATATAATATATTCATCAATATTTTCTGTATGTGATTTTCGAGGATACACCATAGTATAATTCCATTTCACACCAGATAAAAATAAACAATACAGGAAAGTAAAATACACGACTTGCTCACATGGTTTCAACAACTAAATCACATAAATGTATGATACAAATGTGCAACTGAATAATCGGTAGCTAGATTTACAACCGCACAAGTGTGCGACGCAACGGCTGCCGGGTAAAGTGCTGCTGCTGGCTACCTATTTCTTTTCTCTTAAAAAAATGAACACCGGGTTTTCTGTAACCGTGGTTTCAAAAAAACCCTGCCCGCTTTTAATGGTGGTAACTGTTCCGGTGGTGCTGTTATCTTTTAAGCTAACCTGTTTAATGGCAGCACCGCTACCGATTTTACAATACAATTTGTAGTTATTTATTTTATTACCGCTGGTGGTGGGGCACACCATGTAATACGCTACACTGTCTTTGTATTGCTGATGGCGGAAACGGTAGATCCATACATCGCCGCTTTCTTTTACCACGGCATCGGGCTGGTAATTTTTTACATGCTGCATTACTGTATTTAAATAATAC
>JBASZP010000320.1:0-3523 GCA_049660965.1 Daejeonella sp.
CACTAAAGAAGAGTTCAGTATAGAAAGGTTTTTGCAGCGCTAAGATGGCGGACAGAGTCCTGGTTTTTAAAAGCGGATTTAAGTGACCCTGCGGAACACTTAAACCAAATGAGATTAACATTGATAATATTACTTCGCTATTTGATATGTCCAAAGGCGATCTCGGACTAACTAATAAAAGGGGTATATAATCTGCTTTTAGACATCTTACTAATAAAGAAAAGCCACACCTGTGCAGTCACAAAAGCTTTTTTGTGTGTGAAAAAATATTCTACATTTGTAAAGAATCTGAAAAACCCAGTTACAATTATGAATTACAAACTATTTGTGACTTAGCGGGCGATAAGGATTTTAAAATAAGGGGGAAAGAAAAAGTGTTTTTGGACTGCTTAGAGAGTACTTTAAAATAATTAAAATGAAAAATACAGGTTTAGTATTCGCGATTATTTCTGTGGCAATAACACTTTTAATTTTCTCTATGCCTGATTTGTTCTCTTTTAATGACTTAACAGCATTAACAATTCCGGGGGTTATCATTGTAAGTTTAATAGGTACTGTATTAAACATTATTGCTTATTTTCAAATTTCGCAAGGGCAACCAAAATCTAAGACTATTATTGCGATGATTCTTTGCGGGCTTAACGTTCTTTTTATTATTTTTTATTTATTCATTTAAACAATAAACATTAGGATAGTTTTTGTCCGGGCAAGTTCTCTCAAAGAGGAACCTGCACTAATTTAGAAAGTTTAAACGCAGGGTTCTCGCAGAGAAACCCTGCGCAGACAAAACCAGACACAGGTAAAATTTTATTTGTAGGTTAGTCATGCCTTTCAGGATATACTAAACATAAAACTAATAAAAATTAAAAATAAGATGAACGCCACCACAACATTATATAGTTTTATTCATAACGATATGGATTTCCCTCTTTTACATACAACGGATATGAAAGTTTTAAATGAAGTATTTAAAAATGATACAGAAAAGGAAATTTTTACTGGGGCAGTAATTACAATGAAGACAGATGAGAATAATTATTTAAAATACAATGTCAATAGTGTAAAAGTTCATATTTATTCTCGTTATCATGATGGTCAAAATTTATCTTTAGCCATTCAGGGCCAATTTAATACATATTGTTGCCAGTTAGAAATTAGGGTAACACCAATAATTTAATGATAAAATTCGCTGTTCGAGAGTTTCCGAAGATCATCCCGAATTAAAGATAAAAAGAATATGTAACTCATTTTACATATCCACCTACTAATAAAGTAAATATATACCAATGCAGGCACAAAAGCCTTTTTGTGTGTGAAAAAATATTCTACATTTGTAAAGAATGTTAAAAACCCGCTGGAGATACAAATTATAAACAATTTATATGTTATTAAGACAGTAATAACGTTAAAAATGTGATGTTGATTTTTATAGATCATGATTTAAATAAATCTTTTTCTGTAACATTAACAGGAGATACTATAGTCTGGAAATAACATTGAACAATTAATGCTTAAGATGAAAATACAAAATACAGGCTTAATATTTGGAATCCTTTCTCCTATAACATTTTTATTGTTGTTTTTAATACCAGTTTCGCAATCCATTAATACAATGAATCAGGAGTATGAATTCTATTCTTTTCTTGCATTGATAAGCTTTATTGGAGTTATTATTATAAGTTTAACAGGTCTTCTAATAAATATAATTGCTTATGTACGTGCCTCGCAAGGGCAACCCAGGGTAAAATCAATTATAGGAATGATTCTTTGCGGGCTTACCGCTTTTTTTATTATTATTTAAACTAAACATTAGGATAGCTTTTAGCATGTCTGATAAAGTTAAAGTTACCATAGACGGAATTATCATAGAAGTAGAGCCGGGAACAAGTATTCTCAATGCTGCACGTCAGATTGGGGGAGATATTGTGCCGCCTGCCATGTGCTATTATTCCAGGCTGGAAGGCAGCGGGGGAAAGTGCCGTACCTGCCTGGTAAAAGTGAGTAAAGGCTCTGAGAAAGACCCCCGGCCAATGCCCAAATTGGTTGCATCCTGCCGTACCAATGTAATGGACGGAATGGAAGTAGAAAATATTACCTCCCCCGAAGTTGTGGAAGCCCGCAAAGGAGTGGTCGAAATGCTGCTCATTAACCATCCGCTGGATTGCCCGGTTTGCGACCAGGCCGGCGAATGCAGCTTACAGGACCTGGCTTATGAACACGGGGCTGAAAAAACCCGTTACGAATTTGAAAGACGAACCTTCGACAGAATTGATATAGGCGATAAAGTGCAGTTACACATGACCCGTTGCATACTATGCTACCGTTGCGTGTATGTGGCCGACCAAATTACCAATGAACGTGTTCACGGAATTTTAGGCCGTGGTGATGCCGCTGAAATATCCACTTATATAGAAAAAGCCATTGATAATGATTTCTCCGGAAATGTCATAGATGTTTGTCCCGTTGGCGCATTAACTGATAAGACCTTCCGCTTTAAGAACAGGGTTTGGTTTACCAACCCGGTAGATGCACATCGTGATTGCCCCACCTGCAACGGCAAAGTTACTTTATGGTACAAAGGCGAAGAAGTATTGCGTGTTACCGCCCGTAAAGACGGGTTTGGCGAGGTGGAAGAGTTTATTTGCAATACCTGCCGTTATGATACCAAAAACACCAGCGACTGGGTAATTGAAGGGCCAAGGCATATTGCCAAAACCTCTGTTATATCCACTAATCACTATGAAATGGCCAAACCCTTACCTGTTATTCAAAAAGACCAGGTATTAATTGAAGCCAATAAAATAGAATTTGACCGGGCAACTAAAATCTGATGGACTTAGCATTTATAATAGAGAAATTCGTATTAATTACCATCATATTTCTGGTTAGCCTGGGAATTGCAGCCTATTCAACATTGGCCGAACGGAAAATCGCGGGCTTTCTGCAGGACCGTGTAGGGCCAAACCGGGCCGGCTGGGGCGGCATGTTCCAGCCTTTAGCAGACGGCTTGAAAATGTTCTTTAAGGAAGAGATCATCCCGGCCGATTCCAATAAATTCCTGTTTATTATGGGCCCCTCGCTTGCCCTGCTTACCGCCTGTATTGGCAGTGCCGTTATTCCCTGGGGCCAGGACCTTTTAATTGCAGGCCGTAATATCAGTTTGCAGGTTGCCAATATCAATGTAGGCATACTCTATATTTTCGGGGTGGTTTCTTTAGGCGTTTACGGCATCATGATAGGCGGCTGGGCATCCAATAATAAGTTTTCATTAATGGGAGCCGTAAGGGCAGCTTCACAAAACATTAGCTATGAAATCCCGATGGGGCTTTCAATTATCGCTTTATTGCTGCTTACCAATACCCTGAGTTTAAAAGAAATTGCCGAACAACAGCATGGCGGTAACTGGAATATCCTTTACCAGCCACTTGGCTTTTTAATTTTTATAGTCTGTTCTTTCGCAGAAACTAACCGTACCCCTTTTGATCTGCCTGAATGTGAAACCGAATTAGTGGGAGGTTACCAT
>JBASZP010000321.1:0-4428 GCA_049660965.1 Daejeonella sp.
GGGAGCAAGAACGATAAGCAGATCCTGTAGAATTTTACGTTTATTGCATTTAAGATCAGTCAGTTCATTCACGCAGATCATAAAGCTGGAAACGGATGTATTGAATGAAAAACGCTCAATATCCTCTTCTGCCTTTCGGATGATCTTATGCAAAGCCTTGCATTCGGCCTTTGTGGGTTCTTCATCAGAAACACGGAAATTAAATTCGTCATCATGAAACAATTTCCAGAATTTACGAAGGAATTTAAAAACACCTTCTATTCCGTTGGTATTCCAGGGTTTGCTTTGCTCCAGCGGACCAAGAAACATTTCATACATACGCAACGTATCTGCCCCGTATCGCTCAATAATGTCATCGGGGTTTACTACATTCCATTTAGATTTGGACATTTTTTCGACTTCAACTCCACATATATATTTCCCATATTCGGTGAGGAATTCTGCATTTGCAAATTCTGGCAACCATGCTTTAAACTTATCAGTATCAAGAATATCATTTTCAACAATATTTACATCAACATGCTTTTTTTGGATAAATGCAGATTGATGTATAGGAAATCTATCTAATGCATCGGGGCCCAATTGCTCAATTAAAATATCTTTCAAATTCCTTTCATCAGGGAAACTGATTGGTTTTAATTTTCCAATCAATATATCTTCTGCATATTTTAAAGACACAAACAGAGGAACAGTTTTTTCTACTTCAACAAAATTTTCACTTACTTCTTTTGCATTATGGTAAAATAAGCGATAAACAAAGTTTGATCTCCCCTGTATCATCCCTTGGTTAATCAGTTTTTTAAAAGGTTCCTCTTCTACTGCATAGCCTAAATCTTTTAAAAATTTATTCCAGAAACGACTGTATAATAAATGCCCGGTTGCATGTTCAGAACCACCAATATACAGGTCAACATCTTTCCAGTATTCAATTGCTTTTTTATCGGAGAAAGCATTAGAGTTATGTGCATCCATATAACGGTACCAATACCAACTGGAACCTGCCCAGCCAGGCATGGTGCTTAGTTCCAAAGGGAAAACAGAAACATGGTCAATTAAATCATTTGCAACAATTTTATTTTCAGGAACAGACCAGGCCCATTGCTTTGAATTCCCAAGTGGTGGTTGCCCATCTTCGGTAGGCAAATATTTATCAACTTCAGGCAATTCCAATGGGAGTTTACCCTCATCAATTAAGTAAGGTAATCCGTTTTTAAAATAAACGGGAACAGGTTCTCCCCAATAGCGCTGGCGACCGAAAACAGCATCCCGTAAACGGTAATTTACTTTTGCTTTCCCTGCCCCTAAATCTTCCAGTTCTTTAATAAGCGCTTCGGTTGCTTCTTTATAGTTTAAGCCGTTAATAAAGTCTGAATTGATATAATGTCCCTCTTTGGTGGGATCTGCCTGCTTATCTAAATCTTTTTGGGCATCGGTAATGGCAACAATGGGCAAACCAAATTTTGTAGCAAACAACCAGTCACGCTGGTCTCCTGACGGAACCGCCATTACAGCTCCCGTTCCATAACCTGCCAGCACGTAATCAGCAATCCAAATAGGAATTTCCTGGCCATTTAGGGGATTTAAAGCATAACTTCCTGTAAAAACTCCTGAAACAGTTTTCGTATCTGCCATCCGGTCAAGCTCAGATTTCTTTTTTGTCTGGGCAATATAATTCTCTATTTCCTGCTTTTGCTCCGGAGTTATTAATACTTTTACTAATTCATGTTCAGGAGCGAGAACCAAAAAAGTTGCCCCGAAAATAGTGTCAACACGGGTAGTGAAAACCTCTATAAAAGCCTTACCTAAATCCTCTCCAAAGGAGAGGACTTTCTTATTTGGTGCATGATCCAGTTTCGTCTTTATTTGTTGAACTACTGCGTCTGTATTTGATATAACTTCCTTATTTGAAAAACGAATTACCTCAAAACCCAAATCGTTTAATATGCTTGTCCGCAATTCATCTTCTGACTGGAAATCTTTATGATAATCGCCATCCACTTCAATGATCAGCCCTTTTTTGAGGCATATAAAATCAGCAATATATCCATCTACGACATGTTGCCTTCTAATCTTATATCCTGTTTGATTATTCCTAATGGATTGCCAAAGTGCATTTTCCGCATCTGTAGGATTATGACGATTAGCCCTGGAATTTGCCTTTAATATTTCCCATAAACCCGGATCTGAAGTTTCATATCCATATTTACCTTTAGCTCCCTCTCCTTTGGAGAGGGCCGGGGTGAGGCTAAACCTCACACTTGCCCCCACACTCTTCCCTATCCAGTTACGTTGCATCTCTTTAAGCGGTTCAGGCCAGTCAATATGATCTAAACCCTGAAGCAAGCGATCTGCATATGCGGTAATCCGCATACTCCATTGCATCATTTTCTTTTGCTCAACGGGATATCCCCCCCGTTCAGAAAAACCATCCTTAACTTCATCATTGGCCAAAACAGTTCCTAAAGCCGGACACCAGTTTACCGTGCTTTCACGCAGATAAGTCAACCGATATTTTAAGATTTCTTTTTGTTGTTCAGTTTCTGTTTTCTGTTTCCACTCATCAGCAGTAAAAGTTAATGCATCTTCATCACTAACCGCTTTAACTCCTGTACTTCCGGCAGTTTCAAATTTGGTAATTAATGTTTCAATAGGTTCAGCTTTGTCTGTTTCTGAATTATACCAAGAATTGAACAATTGCATAAAGATCCACTGTGTCCATTTATAGTAATCAGGGTCACTGGTGCATACTTCACGACTCCAATCAAATGAGAAACCAATATTATCTAATTGTTCGCGGTAACGTTTAATATTTGTTTCTGTAGTAATGGCGGGGTGCTGACCGGTTTGTATGGCATATTGTTCGGCAGGTAAGCCAAAAGAATCATAACCCATCGGATGCAATACATTAAATCCTTTCAGACGTTTGTATCGTGCAAAAATATCAGATGCAATATAGCCCAGCGGATGGCCAACATGTAAACCAGCGCCGGAGGGATAAGGAAACATATCCAGCACATAAAACTTAGGTTTTGTGGAGTTATTATCTGCTTTATACGTTTGATGTTCGGCCCAGAATTTTTGCCAGTCTTTTTCTATTTTTTTGAATTGATAATCCATTCACATGATGATAAGCTGCGAAAATACTAAAATCTATGTGTTTTTTATCGTCTCCTACTAATACGCAGAAACAGAATAGATTGATATGATTTGTACCGTAATAGACTGTTCGATATATAATTGTTCAGATAATATTAAAAACCATAGCCGTTTATAAAGCCTATAAAGATGTTGAAGAAAGGCGCTGACCAATGTTTAACAAAATTTAACAGCCCTTTTGCCATACTTATCTGTTTATTATTTAGGTTTATAGTCTTAAATCTTTATTTTCGCACATTAATATTTTCTCACATGGAAGAATTCGAAGAAAGCACATCCTCAAAAAAAAGAAAAACCATTTATGTTTCAAATGTAATAAGCATTTCCCTGGTTTTATTGATGACGGGTTTGCTTGGTTTACTTTTGGTTCATGCAAAAAATCTTTCCAGTTATGTCAAGGAAAATATTGTCTTAAACATTATCATTAATGAAGGTGTAAATGAAACTGATATTACAACTTTAAAAAAGCAAATTGACGCCAGCCCTTATGTATTAAAAACCCAGTACATCAGTAAAGAACAGGCTGCAAAAAACTTGACCAAAGATTTGGGCGAAGATTTTGTTGAATTTTTAGGATATAACCCCCTGTTATCATCAGTGGATGTTTACATGAAAGCAGATTATGCAAATAATAGCAGTATCCAGGCTTTTATTAAACAGTTAAGTAAAAACCCGCAGGTTAAAGAAGTAATCTATCAAAAATCATTAATTGATATGGTTAATCAGAATATTCGCGGTATTACATTGATTATACTTGCTTTTGCCTCTATTTTATTACTGATAGCCATCGCCTTAATTAATAATACTATACGTTTAGCCATTTACTCACAACGTTTCTTAATAAAAAGTATGCAACTGGTTGGCGCTACTAAAAATTTTATACGCAAGCCATTTCTGCTTTATGGTATTTTACATGGTTTACTTGCCGGTTTAATTGCTATTATATTACTTGTAGGGACTCTTTATTTTGCCCAGCAGCAAATACCCGAACTGATTATTTTACATAACTGGGTTGAATTCGCCATTGTTTTTGCAGGTGTAATTGGCATTGGTATTATCATTTCCGGCTTAAGCACCTTTTTTGCCGTAAGCAAGTTTCTTCGTTTAAAAATTTATGACCTTTACAAATAATGGCACAAAAAAATACTCAAAAGAATGAAATTAAGCAGGAACCCTTTGTATTTGGTAAAAGTAATTACAGGTTAATGCTTATTGGCATAGCCGTAGTAATTTCAGGGTTTATATTGATGATTGGCGACACCGATATTTATG
>JBASZP010000322.1:0-6722 GCA_049660965.1 Daejeonella sp.
ACCTATACCTGTACCATCTTTATTACCCGTTACCCCATAGCTTAATCTCAATTTTAAATCAGATAAAACTTTGCTGTCCTTTAAGAAGGATTCACTACTTGCTCTCCAGGTAAACCCGGCAGATGGAAAATAGCCCCAGCGATTATCTTCCGAGAATTTAGAAGAACCATCAGCCCTCATTGTACCGGAAAAGATATATTTATTGGCTATAGTATAAACTAAGCGGCCATAATAAGAAAGCAATTTATTACGCTCTATAGAATATGGAAAAACAGGAGTGTTTATTATTTCACCGGAAGCCTTACGGGATGCAAAATTATAATCAGTAGAAGAGTTATCATAGTAACCGTAACCTGCAGTAATATTAATATTACTACTGCTAATATCTTTAGCATAATTTAAGTAAGCTTCAGAAATTAAGTTCTTCTGTTTGCCCAAAGATTGTGTAATTGATCCTTTAGTTGATGCACTTTGTGCTGCAAAATCTGGAACTCTTATAGAGCCCCTGCCTTTGCTTACATCATAAGCCAGGTTAATATTTGCGTGTAATTCTGGTAAGAAGTGAAAAGAGTAATCAAGATGAATATTACCAAAACTTCTGTCTGCTTTACCGTTATTATCCTGCAACTTAATTAGTGCAACAGGGTTACGGGGTGCGTTCGGGTTAGGAACCCCGCCTGATATCCATTCGAAATAATTTCCAAAAGCATTAGTAGCATTTACAGGTTGCGTAGGATCAAATTGAATAGCAGCGCCTATTGCACCACTATTAGCAAAATGAGAATTACTTAAAGAACCGTTTAAATGCAAATCAATTTTTAAATGATTGGTAAATAATTTTGGAGAAATAGTTAAAGCGCCAGTACTACGAGTTAGTGCGTCTGTAATTACGAGGCCTTTTTGATCAAGATAACCAATAGAAACACGATATGGTACACTTTCAAATGATCCCGCAATACTGAAGTTATTATCTGTAGAAAAAGCACCTTGATAGATTTCGTCTTGCCAGGATGTATTTGCAGTACCTAATAGTGCCTTTTGAGCCGTTGTACCATTTGCATTTACATAAGCACGAATTTGATCTGCAGATAATACACTTACGTTCTTAGCAATAGTACTATAAGAATTCATGGTATTAAAACTCAGAAACGGCGCACCGGAACCTCCTTTTTTAGTAGTAATTATAATCACACCATTAGATGCTCTTGAGCCATATATTGCCGTAGCATTTGCATCTTTTAATACAGTAAACGTTTCAATATCATTAGGATTGATCAAACTTAATGGGTTGGCAACATTTCCAATAGTATTGCCACTAAAAGGATTGCCATCAATTACAATCAAAGGGTCATTACTGGCATTTAAAGATGCGCCACCACGAATACGAATAGTACTACCAGAACCAGGAGCACCACTATTAGAAGTGATTTGAACACCTGCCACCTTACCTATAATTAATTGTTCAGGACTGGTCACTTGTCCTTTTACAAAATCTTTAGAACTTACTGTGGTAATAGCTCCGGTTACCTCAGATTTTCGTTGAGTACCATAACCAACTACAACTACTTCAGTTAAATTCTCTGAGTTTGGTTGTATCTGAAAATCTACTGAAACATCCCCTGAAGTAATAGTAACAGTTTTTTCAAGAGGCTGATAGCCAAGAAAACGGACATTTAAAGTAACACTACCAGGATTTAGTCCGGTTATTTTAAAATTTCCGTTTGCATCGGTTGATGTACTTTTATCTGTTCCTGGTATTATGACAGATGCACCTGGTAATGGTTGATTGGTTTCATCCATTACCCGTCCGCTAATGCTGCCTGTTTGTGCTGATGCCGTGTAAAATGCAATCAGAAAAAAACATAACAACTTTAGCTTAATTAAGTAATTTTTTTTCATGAAAAAGTTAAGTTAAGTAAGAGTTTTTTGGTTAGTATAATTGTGTTATTTACACTAAGCTAAAATTACGTTTGATAACTATAATTCCAAATATTGTATCAACTTTTTTTAAAACTTGACATTATAAATGGAAAAACTAGTTAAATAGACTAATATAATTTGGATTATATAGTGCATATTCATTCAATTATTTTAATTATAATATTGTTTTTCAATATTTTATATTTAAGAAATAATTTACATAAGTGTAAAATAAACACTAAGGGTTTTTATATATACTAATTAATAATTTTAGCGGATTCTTTTATGTAAAATCTAATTGTTTTTTAAAATTGAATAAAGAAGTTTTTAATTTTCTTCCTAAAATATCATTTATAAAAAAACTTTTTAAAAATAAGACCTGTGTTTTTTGAAATTAAAGAGTATTTGCAAAGATATAAAGGAGCTAAATTAAGCAGAGAAGGAATAAAGAAATTAAAAGATATTGTTGTGATTTTACAATGTTGTTTACAAAGAACATCTGCCTTCACAAATAGATTCAATTTATAGGGTAAATTGAATTAGTGATTTAAATAAATTAGCGGAGAGAGAGGGATTCGAACCCTCGGTACCGTTGCCAGTACGACAGTTTAGCAAACTGTTCCTTTCGGCCACTCAGGCATCTCTCCGAATAATTAATATTCTATTTTCAGGATTGCAAATATAGCAATTCAGACCTGCCTTCAAAAAATATTTTCACTTATGTAAAAGGTAGTCTATGCGTACATGATAGATGCCCATAAGCATTGTTTTAAAAATTGATTTTATGGTTTCAATATCCTGTAAAGTAATGTTGCTGTTTGTTAGTTGATCTTGATCTAATTTATAATCAATAATCCGTTCAACCAGATCACTAATATTTTGTGTGTTTGGTTCTTTTAAACTTCTTGATGCAGCTTCAACAGAATCTGCCAGCATTAATACTGCGGTTTCTTTTGAAAAAGGAATAGGACCCGGATAACGGAAAATATTCTCATTAATAAATTTCTCAGGAAAGTTTTTTAGAAATGACTGGTAAAAATAATCTACACGGGTATTACCATGATGAGTGCGGATAAAATCAACTATAATTTCAGGTACTTGATGTTTACGAGCCATTTCAACACCTTTGTTTACATGTTGGATAATTAATTGAGCACTTTCTTCATAAGTTAATTCATCATGCGGGTTTGTTCCGGTATTTTGGTTTTCTATAAAATATTGGGGATTTTTCATTTTACCAATATCATGATATAATGCCCCTGCTCTTATTAATAAGGCATTACCTCCAATTTTAAAAATAGCTGCTTCGGCAAGGTTGGCAACCTGAAGTGAATGTTGAAAGGTACCCGGGGCAGTAAAAGCCAGATCTCTTAATAATTTGCTGTTAGTATTAGTGAGTTCCATTAACGTAACGTCAGATGTGATTCCAAATAATCTTTCAAAAAGATAAATTAATGGATAGGCTAATAAGGAAAGTACTACACTAAATATGAAAGGAACAAAATTATACCATTCAATATCTACAATAGATCCATCTCTAATAAGTGAAATAGCAAAAAATGTAATGAAATAATTACCAAGAATTAATAATGCAGATATTAAGAACTGTTCTCGTTTAACGAGGTTTTTAATGCTGTAAATTGCAACCATGCCCGAAGTTATTTGAATAAATGCAAACTCAAAACTGTTGGGAACAAAAAATCCAGCAATTAGAACCACTAATAAATGAATATTTAATGCTAAACGCGTATCAAATAATATCCTGATGATGATAGGTACAATACAGTAAGGAATATAATAAAGACTCGGAATTTTAACCTTAATTGCCCAGGAAAGCGCAACCAGCATACTGGTAATAACAATGAGTATTAAGGATAATTTTCTGTTATCCCCATACAAATCTTTACGGAAAAGATATAAAAAGACAATAAGTAAGCCTATAACTAAGCCTACTAATAAAAACTGGCCTAAAAGAACAAGTTTAGCATTACCTGCAACACGGGCATCTTCTTCAAATGCGGATCGTAAAGACTCTAGTTTCTGATAGATTTCTCCGCTTACATTAGTTCCATTAGACACAATTAACTCCCCTTTTTGAACCATGCCTCTGGTTGTAGAGATATTATTTAAGGCTTCAGTTTCTATTTTATCAGTCAGGCGTTCATCATAAATATAAGAGGGTTGTAAATGGATAGTAATTAAGTCTAATAATTCTTTTTGATTTTTTATCCAGGTATTTTTTGTTAGCTCATTTTGTACATATTTTGCAGCAGCTTCTGTTGTAAATACATCAAGTGTATTTAATTGCCTTGCTATATTATTTGTAAGCAGGGTAAAATTATAATTGGTATTATTTTGCTCATATTTTTTTATGGGTATAATAATTCCCTTTTGATATATTTTGGATAAAATTTCATTGCCAATTTCTCTGTATTTATTTTTAAGATCAGCATTAATCCCCGTACTTTTCCATTTAATTTCAAAACCTGCATTAAATGCATCTGTTTCTTGCTGAGCTATTTCTACATTATTTTGAAAAACAGGTAAAATGGATTTTAAAACTTCATTCTTATCTTTTTGAATTTCTGCATGAGTTTTTATGATGGCAAAACTGTAAGGAGATATTAGATCTTTTTGCATCCATATTTTACCTTTTTCATATTCAAACCTAAAACGGGCTTGTTTGGGTAATACAAATGTGATAATAGCCACACATAATCCCATCATCACGAACTTTAGGTTTTTAGCGTATTTCCGGTATAAAATACGATGGGTATTTAAGTTAATTTTAGCCAAAATGTGGTTATTTCAGGTCAAATTTAACAAACATAATTTGTTGTTCTGTTAAAAATGAACAGGCGTTAAAATACATACACTATTAAAATGAATATATTGATTTGATACCATACTTGTTTTAAATTTCCAAAACCATAAAAAAAGAGCTTCATGATGAAGCTCTTATACTTTTATGGTAGGGTGTTTACTTAAACTTTCTTTACATTTATAGCTTGTAAACCTTTGCGGCCTTCAGCAACTTCAAATTCAACATCGTCATTATCACGCAAAGAACCTCCCCCCTCAACATCTTTAAAATGCACAAAAACTTCTTTACCGTCTTCTTGTACAATAAAACCATACCCTTTTTGGGTGTTAAACCATTTTACTTTTCCTGTTTTCATAAACTATATTTATTAATTAGTTGATTGTTGTTAGCGATATGATTTTTTTATAAACATGTATTTGCTGACAACCTTATATCAAAGATATATGCTTATTTGAAAAACAAATAAGCATAAGTACTGTTTTAATGACTTGTCTTACTCTTAGCAGGTACATTATAGATATCTTTTATAGATACAGACAAAAGTCTTTTAAAGAATAATGTCCTGTTTTAAATCGGATAATTGATTTTAAACAGGACATTGAATTTTTATATCTATAAATTCTTATTGATCTTTCGTCATACTCCATTTTCCTCCATCATCGTAAGAAATACCCTTTCCCCAGGTACCATTAATTAACTTTCCTCCTCCTGAAGCACTATCATCAAATTTTGCGCTATAATTATAAGTAATCCCATTAATTGAATAGGTTGCGGTAAAAGCACCTCCAGCAACTAAAAGCCAATTCCCTGTGTATGTTGTTGCAACACCATCCAATGTTGCCTCTAACTTGCTAGCTGCCACTATAATATTAAAGTGAAAATCGGTACTTGGTGGATTATCTCCTAAGCCATATTTACCTGTCCATTTACCTTCAAGTGATACTGGAGGAGCAGTAGTTTTATCTTTTTTACAGGCAGTAAAAGAAGCTGTAATAATAACAGCTAGTAATGATAGTTTAATAAATTTTGCAATTTTCATAATTTTAATTTTTAAATGAATGGATAATATTTAAACAGTTAAATATTATGTTACAAATATAATGCCTCTTTATGTTTTATTAGCGAATTTGTTAAAATTAATTAAAATAATATAAGAAATGTTTTTTTGAAAAAGAATTTAGGATACTTTTACGTGACATAATTAAGAAATATCAAGTTTATTATACTATGTTAAATAAGTGAGATATAAAATGGTGCTTAGTAATAAGGGAGAATTAACCGTTCTTATTTATCCTTAGTCATGTTAAAGGTACCTCCGCCAATACCTGTTGCTTCAGTTCTAAAATTACCATTGAGGGTTTTTGCTTTAGGATCAAATGTTGCAATAAAATAAGTAGACTGGCCTGTACCAGAAGTGGCATCAGAAGCCCTGAAAATATCTCCGGTTAGATGACATATACCTGTGGCTGTTTCACTAGTACCTACGTTTTTAACTTCAATTCCACCATCTTCATTGATAACAAAGGAATAATTAACAGCTTTAAGGTTGCCGGTAGTAATAAAACTGCCAGACCAGCCGCCTAAAATGTTTGCTGGTGTTGCAGGGGTAGTTTCCTTATCCTTTTTTCATGCAGCAAATAAAGATGCAATACAAATACCAATAAATGCTAATTTAAGAAATTTAATAGTTTTCATAGTGATATGTGTTTTAATAATTATAGAATTGTGAACAATCATGCACATTTTATGCCATTAAAGAGTAATAGAGGCGGTTTTTTAGGAATTTACTTAGTATGATGCCTTTCAAATATATATGGTAATCTGATGTAAAAAAGTTCATACTACTTTATAGAGGGCACTGAAAAAGTCCTTAAGAATTAGCGGGTATTAAAAGGAGTAGGAAGCCTTGTCTTTCTGCTCCTTTTTTTGTAATTTGAGAGTGTAATCAAAAGGCCATTCAGATGTTAGTTCAGCAACA